>JALZHC010000554.1 GCA_030914105.1 Acidobacteriota bacterium | reverse complement strand
CCCGCCACTCGCGTCGAGCAAAAGTTAAAGCGGCTCGGCCCGGACGGCGTCGAAACTCTCCGTCCGGGCCTCGCCCCTCGAAGTGCGGGCCGGGAGCCTTTAGTGATTCCCGCCCTTTTTGCCGCCTTCGCGCATCGGCTCGTGGTTCTCCGGCTTGCCGTAGCCGCCGCCGCCCGGCTTCTCGCCGCCGTGGTGGACGGCGTTGACGGTCGCCCAGGCGCGCCGCTCGGCCTCGTCCTTCGACACGCCGCGCGACTCGTAGCCTTCCTCGATGTGCTCGGCCTGCCGCTTCTCCTTGTCCGTGTATTTGTCCTTGTCGCCTCTCGGCATGATGACACCTCCCTGCTGGATTACCTGTTACCTCTTCTGGTCGCCGCGGTCGCCCTGACCTGATTTGACCACGGTCTTGGCATGCTTCTTCACGTCCTGCGAGAGCGAGCGGCCCACGTCGTCGCTCTCCTCGAAACGACCCTTGTCGTCGCGCCGCACGTAACGCTTGTCCGTGCCCGTGTCAATCAACTCTCGGTCGTGTTTCTTCTTCTCCGCCATAAAGACCCTCCTTGAAACTCAGAACTCGGAATGATGAACGATGAATGGATAAGCCGTCGTCTTCACTTCATCGTTCAGCGCTCATGCTTCTTCGTTCTTCCACTCCCGCCCTTACCGCAGGCAGCACCGTCCCCAACTCTCAACCGACACCTACGCGCGCGCGCCGCGCGCCCTGCTGTCTGCAAGCAGCTCCCGCGCCTTCTCAAGCGCGTCGCCGAGCGCCTGCTTCCTTTTGAGCACGGGCTTAAAGAGGTCGCCCTTGCGCCCGATGCGCTCCGACATGTTCTTGATGTCGAAGTCGTCCGTGCGAATCTTCTTGCGCTCGACCTCCGTCCATTCGAGCGGCGCGGAGACGGTCGCGCCGGGCTTCGGCCTCACCGAGTAAGGCGCGACGACTGATTTGCCGCGCGCGTTCTGCATGTGATCCACGTAGATCATCCTGCGCCCGCGCTTGCGCTTCGAGCGCTCGACCGTCGCCACGTCCGAGTGCCGGCGTGCGACCGCCGTCGCCACCAGCTCGGCCAGCTCCGCGATCTCCTCGTAACCATAAATCGCCTTCACGGGCACGTAGACGTGAATCCCGCGCGAGCCTGAAGTCTTCGCGTAAGACTCCAGGCCGAGCTGTTCGAGCACGTCGCGCGTCGAGAGAGCGACCTCGCAGATGGTTTTGAACTCGACGCCCTCGCCGGGGTCTAAATCGAAGACGAACCAGTCCGGGTGGTCGAGATTGCCGACGCGCGAGTGCCACGGATGTCTTTCAATCGCGCCGAGGTTCGCCATGTAGAGGAGCGTCGCGTGGCCTGTGCCGACGATGTAGTCAACGCGGTGGCCGCCGCCGTCCTCGACTTCGAGCGCGACGGTGCGGACGAAGTCCGGCACCTCGTTCACGTCGTGCTGGTGGAAGAACTGCCCGCGGATGCCTGCCGGGTAGCGCTTCATAATCAGCGGGCGGTCTTCGAGGTAAGGCAGGATGTACTTCGAGACCTCGTAGTAATAACGAATCAGGTCGCCCTTCGTGTAGCCTTCGTCGGGCCAGTAGACGCGCTCCAGACTCGTCAGTGGCACGACCTCACGCCCGACCCTCACGTTCAAGTCGCCCTTCAGCTCTCCGGCCTTCAGAGCGCGCCCGACCGGCACGACCGGCTGCCCCCGCGTCTCCTTCTCCGTGTCGAACTTCCTCACGCCCTCTTCGCCTGCATCACGCGAACCGCGCGCGCCCTTCGCGCCGTCCGTGCTGCCGCCTTCCGCCTTCTGCCTTCTGCCTTCTGCCTTCTTTCCCGACTTCGCCTCAATCGTTTCCTGGCCGCCGACGGGCTTGCGCAGGCGCAGTTGCCAGCCGGCTTCGGCGAACTCGTCCGGCTTCTTAATCAGAAGCCACTCGCCCTCGCGCCCCTTCATGCGGACGAGCGTGAACGCGCCGCGCAAGCGTTCGCCGTGCAGCTCAAACTCCAGCTTCCCGTGCTCCAGTTGTTCGTTCGCGTCCCCTTCGCCGAGAAGTTTGTACGTGCCGCCGTCCCAGCGCATGTGCTCGCCCGCGCCGTATTCGCCCGCGGGTATCTGCCCCTCGAACTTCAGGTACTCGACCGGGTGATCCTCGGTCTCGACGGCCAGACGCCTCTCGGTCGGGTCGAGCGAAGGCCCGCGCGGCACAGACCAGGATTTGAGCACGCCGCCCATCTCCAGACGAAAATCGAAGTGGAGCTTCGACGCGTGATGTTCCTGCACGACGAAGCGTCGGCGGTTCGTCTTCGACACGCGACCGCGCGGCTCCGGCGTCCGCCTGAAGTCGCGCATCTTCTGATAAGTCTCAAGCCCCATGTCCGCTCAACCCCTCTGTGACCTCCGTGAAATCCTTCGTGCCCTTTGTGGTTAAGGGAGACGTTCTTAACCGCAAAGGTCACAGAGGTCTTCACGAAGGTCACAAAGACCTTCAAAGCTTCTTCAGCTCGCGCTTCAGGAGCGCGAAGTCTTCCTTGACCTTCTCGCCGAGGTCTTCGCGGTAGAACCTGACCGCCGGGTGATAGCCGACGATGAAGCGCCGCCCTTCGCGCTCGACGACGCGCCCGCGCACTTCGTTAACACTCTTCACGCCGAGCACAGTCCTGGCCGCGACGCTTCCGAGCAGCATCACCAGCTTCGGGTCGATCAACTCGATCTGCTCGAACAGGTAGTTCGACTCGCACGTCCCCGTCTCAATCGCCTTCGGCGTCCGGTTCTTCGGCGGTCGGCACTTGACCGTGTTCGTGATGAAGAAGTCGCGGCGGTCGAGCTTCGTCCCTTCGAGCACGTGGTCGAGGTAGCGCCCGGCGGAGCCGACGAAGGGCTTGCCCGTCTCGTCCTCATCCTTGCCCGGTGCCTCGCCGATAATCATCACGCGCGAGGTGTACTTGCCGTCACCCGGTACAGCGTGTGTACGCGACTCGTGCAGCGGGCAGCGCGTGCAGACCCGTATCTGCGCGGCCAACTCATCCAATCTCCGCGCTTTTTTGGACTTCGCCATCACGCCTCGCCGGTGGAGCCAGTTTCAAGAAATCAGGCTTGCAACTTGCATGCTCAAAGCGCGCGGCTCGCTCGAACGTCTGAGCGCCGGCGTACCGTCATGAAGTTCTCCGAACTCGCGCGAACCTACGAACGCATCAGCGAAGCCAAAGGCGAGCAGGCACGCGTCCGCCTGCTCGCCGACGTGTTCCGCAAGGCAGACCGCGCGACGCTCGAAGCCGCGGCCCACTTCACCTTAAGCGAAGTCGTCGACCCGCAGCTCTCCGACCGCCTCTCGACAGGGCCGGGCACCATCCGCACGGTGCTCGCGCGCATGTTCCATCTTGAAGCCGCCGAGATCGACGAAGAGGTGAAGCGCACGGGCGACATGAGCGAGGTGGTCGCCGCGCACGTCCGCGGCACGGACTCGCTCACGGTCGCGAAGCTCTGGCAGAGGATGAACCGGGCGGTGCGCGGCGACGAAGACCGCGCCGCGCTCGTCGAGTACGTCTTCCGCAACACGAAGCCGCTCGGCGCAAAGTTCTTCACGCGGATGCTTCTCAACCAGATGAGGATCGGCGCGGGGCTTGGGACGACTGCGCGCGCGCTCGCCTCCGCCTTCGGCGTTGACGCCGCGCAGGTCGAACACCTCTACGCGATGACG
>JALZHC010000004.1 GCA_030914105.1 Acidobacteriota bacterium | reverse complement strand
GACGAATGGTATCCGCAGATGCGCCCCGGAAAGAAGGAGATTTCAAACAAGGAAGTTATCGAATGGATAGCGACGCAGGCGCTGCTGCCCGCCGACCCGGACACCGCGTTCAATTATTGTAACTCGGGCTACGTCGTGCTCGCGGCGCTGGTGGAAAAGGTCACCAAAAAGCGGTTCTCAGAGCACCTTAGAAAAAAACTGTTCAGCCAGTTTGATATGAACGACACCTATGTATTTGACGAAGCCTGTCGCTTCTCTCGTGATGCCCCCGAAATAGTAAATCACGCAAGGTGCTACAACCTCGTCGACGGCGAGGGCTTTGTCCCGGTCGGTTACACTCCAATGAACTTTACTAACGGGGACGGCAATGTTCACTCGACAATCGTTGACCTCGCAAAGTGGGCGAAGCTCCTGACCTACCTCGACGACGAGCTTCGCAAAACGTTGTGGGCGCCGGTCAAGCTCAAGAGTCGCAAGCATGTGAACTACGGCTGGGGCTGGAATTTACTCAGCGAAAAGTATGACGTCAAAGTTAAGGGCAAGCCGGGCACCGTGAAATATGAGAGTCGCGCCGAATTCCATCACGGCGCGTGGTTGGCATGGCGGAGCTATATGGCTCGCGGGTCGAGGTGGCCGGTTCCGAAACCGGGTAAGAGTATCGACCCGAAGACACGTGAGAGTCTGGAGATTATCGTGCTGAGTAATACCAACCTCTTTAAGACCATTAGTGTAGCGCGGAGCATATCCCGTGTGTATTGGGGGCCGTTGAAGAAAGACAACATCATGAACTATTTCTGATTGATGGTAACGTTGAACTGTCGAAACGTATCGGCCTCCGGTCGGTATTCGTGAGCTGCGTCGGGCGCGCTGGTTGTGAGCACAATCATCGCGCCCAACGTTTCAGCATCGGCTCGGCTTCAGGGCGGCTCAGGCGCTCGCCGCGCCAGGCGTAGGCACGCAGGCCGTCAATCGCCGTCCAGGTCGTGTGGCAACGCGTGCGAATATTTTCCTCGTCGGGATCACCCCAACTCCCATCCTCGTTTTGCTCCGCCAGCAAGTGTCTGGTGGCGCGAATGATCAGCGGATGACTGGCGCGCAAACCGAAGGCTTTCAGCGAGTCAATCAGTTCGCCCAGCACCTCCCAGTCTTTTCGCTCACAGGCGGCGGCGACGTTCGCCTTCAAAAATGCAAACTCCCGCGGCAGCCGACGCGGCGATAGCCGGTACGTGCCGTAGTCGTTCAGGGTATAAACAACGTGTGTGACGGCGTAAACGGCGTCGCGCAGGAATTCAACCTCTTCGTCAGTGCCTAACGGGTAGGGTCGCATCGCGGGGAGCCACTTGAGGACATCCAGATAGCGCGCTCCGAAGAGGATGCCGCATCGCTCGGCGACGTAGGTGGCGGCGAGCGCACGCATCCAAACCAGATAGCGGCTCTGGATTACCAGACGCCTCCGACAGTGCTTGCAGAATGTTCGCCCGCGCCGGTTCTTCAGGCCACACTCACACCGATAAGAGAGATCATTCGCAGGCGGCTCGCTCACAGGGTCGAAGCCGAGCAAGTCCTGAGCTGAAAAGCGTCGGGCGGCAATGCTTATTTGCGTGTTGAGGGCGACATCCCTCAGGCCAAGGCGGCTTAAGGCGTAGCGGACTAAGACAAAATTGAGGAGCAGTTCCGGGCCGGCATCAGGTGGTAAAAGGGGATGCGCGCGGCCCCAGCGTTGCGCGAGTTTTCGGGCCCGCGACCTGGCCAGTTGCCGAAGGCTCGCCTCACTCGAAGTAGCGCCCGCAAGGGCGAAGCAGCAGATTAACAAGCTCCCATAACTATCAAACCCGTCCGTTGTGCCGGCGACACGATAGATGAAATCCAGACCCCGCTTGATCGCTATCTCGCGGCTGGGCGTCGGGTCTGGTCGTTTGCTCATCGGCAGAGTCCAAGTCGCCGGGGATTCGGCAAGCTGTCCCGCATTGACGCCGGCGCACCTCGCGGCGCACTACACGGCAGAGAACCAGGACTCCTGAGCGGCGCCCCGTCGGACTGTCGAAGTTATTGACACCTCAAAAGAAAAACTATATACAGTGCCGCTTAGTTCAAGGCTAGTCCGACGCCTGTGTTCTCGGCTTTTGACCACACACAACCCCAACGAAAAGGAGAACTCAAAATGATGAATGAAGACATAATTAAAGGCGGCGCGTACACGCCTACGTCGAAGAAGAAGAAGGGCCAAAAGAAAGCTGCTGCAAAGAAGGCGGCTCCGAAGAAAGCCGCTAAGAAGAAGGCTGCCAAAAAGAGATAGCGAAAGACAGGAACTTCCCCTACCGAAGACCGCGAAGGTGAACGGTGAAACTGTTCATCTCTTTGCGGTCTTCAGTTTTGTCCAGCGCCATCGCGAGTTTGCAATCATGTTCACGGCGACAGTCCGATCTTCTGCAAAAGTTCGACTATGCGCGCGTCTTTGCGCAGCTCGGCGAGGCGCGGGTCCATCTTAAGTTCCGCGACAGGAAGATAGTGGTTCTCGGCAGCCTTCTGTAAGATCGCAACCGCCTGCTCTTTTTCACCGAGCAGGGCAGACAGGTAAGCTGCTTCTTTTGGCAGAAACACATTTTGCTTCGCCGGTTGATTCAACTCTTTTGAAATCTTCAGCGCTTCATCTTTCTTGCCCACGAGCGCGTAAGCCTGTCCGAGTGCGTAAGTGACCTCACTATCTTCGGGGGCGGCAGCGTGAGCCTTTTCGAGTTCGGCGGTAGCCTCCGGGTATTTCTGTTGCAGTTCATATATCTGTGCAATGTAAGTGTGGATTGCGCCAAAGTCCGGTTCGATCTCCAGAGTCTTCCGGCACTGTTCCAGCGCTTTATCGTAATCGCGCGCGTAAAGGAGTATGACCGCGTAATCTTTATTGATGCCCAGCGAGAGAGGGTCGAGTTGCTGCGCCGTTCTGATTTCCTGGAGCGCCTCGTCCAGCCTGCCTTGTAACAACAACTGCGCTGCATACCAGTGGTGTGCGGTAGGATATTTGGGATTTAACTCAATTGCCCTTCGATACTCATTCTCCGCCCCCTGCCAATCCCAATCCGTCACGGCCTTGATGGAGGCCAGCGAAGTGTGCGCCTCCGCGAGACTCTCGTCATATTTGAGCGCGAGGGTGACAGCGCCTTTCGCTAAAGCGTAGCCTTCTTTGGGCGCGAGAAAGCCGTAATCGCTCCGGAGCGTGTAGCAATCCGCCAGTCCGGTATAGGCCAGCGCATACTTTGGATCTTTATC
Source organism: Acidobacteriota bacterium (assembly GCA_030914105.1). Classification (GTDB taxonomy): domain Bacteria; phylum Acidobacteriota; class Blastocatellia; order Pyrinomonadales; family Pyrinomonadaceae; genus QHXN01. Next base: position 16,493 of record JALZHC010000004.1, on the reverse strand, counting down.
AATCGCTTCCTGAAAAAAACCGATTGCCCGTTTGAAGCCTTCATCGGTGCGCTTGTTCCAATAATAGCGTCCCTTCAGATAGGCCTCGTAAGCCTCGCCGCTTTCGGTGTCGGTCTTAGCCAGTTGGGTCTCGTCCGCCCCGGTCAATTTCAGGCGCAGTTTTTCGGAGACGCTTCTGGCGATCTCTTTTTGGACGGCCTGGATGTCGGTGGTTTTTCGCTGATACGTGTCGCCCCAAATCCTGCGGTTCCCCTGTACCTCTATCAGCTCCACGTTGACCCTTAATTCATCGCCCTCTTGCCTGATCTGTCCGACCAGCAGCGCGCGCACGTTCAGCTCACGCCCTATTGCCTGAACGTCGAGGTCTTTGCCTTTGTAGCGAAAGACCGAGCTGCGCGCGATCACTTTCAGGTTGGCCAATTGAGAGAGGTTGTTAATGATGCTCTCAGTCAAGCCGTCGCTTAGATACTCGCGGTCGGGGTTAGCCATGAATTGCGGGTCGGTGGACGAATAGGTGAACGGCAAGATGGCTAAGGAGTCCAGGCGCTCTGTCAACAGCCAACGGCCCATGACACCCCCTAACAGAACAAGTGCGAGCGCCGACGCGAGGGCCGCCCATTTGTGGCGATAGGCTTTCCGGAGAGTGCGGTCGGTCAGGCTCTCTTTCTCGGTCAGCCTCTCTTTCGATGTGGTCGCTGAAAACTGTTTGGTAGGTGTGTAGTTCGCCTGCGCGTCGGTTGCCGAGCGTTTGGCGGACAGCCGTCTTAAGTCCGTGAGCAAGTCCTGGGCGTTCTGATACCGCGCCGCTTTGTCTTTGCAGAGCATCTTGCTCAAAAGAGCTTGTAGCTCAGGCGGAACCTGGGCTTGGAATCGCTCGGTGGGTATGGGGTCGCTCAACAGTATCCGCGACATTGTGATGGCCGCGCTCTGATGCTCTATGAAAGGGTGCTTTCCGGCCAGCATTTCATAGAAGATCACGCCGAGGCTGAAGATGTCGCTGCGCGCGTCGAGTGGTTTGCCCTCCACCTGCTCCGGCGACATGTAAGGCATCGTCCCGATAACCTGGCCCGGCGTACTCAAGAGGGCGGCGGTCGGCGCATCAAAGTCCACCGAATCGCTCGAAGGCATTTGCTTGGCCAGGCCGAAATCCAGGATTTTCACCTGCCCAAGCGGTGTGATCATCATGTTCTTGGGTTTGAGGTCACGGTGAACAACGCCGTGTGTGTGAGCTTCAGCCAGCCCTTCCGCAGCCTGCTCGGCGATGTCCAACGCGGTGCGGAGTTCAAGCGGCCGGCGCTTCATCTCTTCGGCGAGCGTTTCACCTTCGATGTATTGCATCACGATGAAAGTGAGCGAGTCTGCTTCGTTGACATCGTAGACGGCACAGATGTTGGGATGATCCAGCCTGGCGGCGGCTTGAGCTTCTCTCAGCAGTTGTTTCTTGCAGTGTTCTTCGGCGAGCGAGTTCGGTCGCAGAACTTTGATTGCGACCTTGCGATTGAGGTTAGTATTCAGCGCCAGATAGACTTCACCCATCCCACCCGCGCCCAGCTTTTTGATTATCCGATAATGCGCGATGGACTCAGCAATCATTGACTCTGTTCCGGGAGATGTCCGAACGAATGCCGGGACAGGTTCCAGCCAAGAATCGGACGCAGGAAATCCCCGATGTTCGGTCGGACGACGCCCGTCAGTCTCGCCACGATGTCATACGTTTGGATTTGACGCAGTGTCGCCGCAGAGAAGAGAGTAAAGGATATTGGAGGGCAGGACAGGTGTCAATGCTTAGATAGCCCTATCGCTAACGAGGAGACCAGGTGATTATCTCTTGACGCAGCTTTGCACATTTATTCAAAAGGTACTGCATAATTCTACGTATTTATTCATTTCACCTGAATAATTGTGCCAGGCCCCGCTGAGGCGGGTCGGGTGCATGCCGTCGTTAGTAAGGCGTCAAGCTATGGGTAAGCAAAATCCGCGGCCTTGCCCGCGGGCGTTAGCCAGAAGGTGAAGCCCCGGACATTGCCGGTCGGCAACTGAGAGGGCCGGCTTACTGCCGCTGCGACCCCTGCGCGAAGAAGGCGCGGGCAGCGTCGTCGGCCTTTCTGCGGTACTCGGGCACCAGGCTCCGGTCCGCCGCCGCGAGGGCCTCCTTTAGCCGCGGCGCGCCGAGGTCTGCGGCGTAGCACGGCGTGCCCGGTTGCTGCCGCCACGAGTTCTCCAGGTTGCCTGCATCCACCGGATCGAAGCCGAGTTCGTCCACGAGGCGCATCACCTTCTGCCGCGCCCCCGGCGGGTCGCCTGAGACGGGGAGCGCGATGCGGCCCGGCGCACCCTCAGGTCGGCCGTTCTCGAGCAGGCTCTGGGAGACGATATTGTTGAACGCTTTGACGACCGGGCGCCCTAAATGCTCGGCCACCCATGCGCTCTCGACCTGCCCGTCCTCGATGGCATCGATGCGGCCGTCGCGGGCAGGGTAGTAGTTCCCGGTGTCCACCACGACCACGTCTTCGGGGACGCCGGCGAAGAGGTCTGTGGGCAGGTTCGGCACAGCCCGCTGAGGGATGGTGACGATTACGATCTCGCCGCGGCGCGCCGCCGCGGCGGCCGTCACGGCTCGTGCGCCCGTCTCCGCGGCCAACTCGCGGAGGGTCTCCGGCCCCCGCGAGTTCGCGATCACCACCTCGTGCCCGAGCGCCGTCAGCCGCCGCGCCAGCGTCCCGCCGATCATGCCCGCCCCGATGATGCCTATTTTCATTCCGTCACTCTCTTCCGGTAAGATTTCAGTACCCGTCGAATGATGTCATATCTGGTATGACCCGACCAACTCATTCAGGACGTTATTAAGAGCCGGGTTTGTTCATGCCCCGGTTTGGGCCTGTACTTTTACATAATTGTCGATATCGGACTCTGTGAAAGACGGGCGTTATTACTGGCTCCATGATGTAAAGTGTTACTCCGAGATGGCTACAAAGAAGATCAAGAAACACGTCGCTGAAGACGAGTTAGTAGGTGCTGCCGAGCTAGGAACTGCTCTTCGAGAATCTCCTCTCGTCACCCGCCTCGTGCCGCGCTCTTGCGATGAACACCTCGACTCTGAGGAGCGGGAGCTTGTCGAAGCGGGACTCGTGCGCCTGCCGGACAAGAGCCTGCCCGACTCAGTCTGGCGGATGCCGGCACCACGCGTCTCTCTCGTGGACGCCGTCTCGGCCGTCACACCGGAGCGGGACGAAGACTGAGGCTTAGACGGTTCGTACCGTTTAGAAATTTCGTGCGGCGGTTCGGCGTACCTGCGAACCTTCGCTCTTTAACTGAGAGGGCTTCCGGTTATACTGACACTCTGGCGAGGATGAGGGACGCCACGTAGTAAAAAGGCTTGACGGCTTTTTGACGGGTTTAGGGGGAAAACAGGGACGCTGGGTAATCAGGGGAACACACTTCGCCGCCTCTTCTAAAGGAGAAAAGCGACCGCTAGAAGGGTCAGCGTAAACAGTCATTGGGTTAATTATGGCAGCCGAGTACCGACCGAGTTACATAGCCTTGTACGAATCCGGGGAGCTGGAGGAGAGGGTGCAAGCCCTCGAAAAGCTGCTGCTGAGCTGCACGGTCTGCCCGCTCGACTGCGGCAACAACCGCGCGGAGGGCGAGCTGGCGAGGTGCTATTCGGGCCGTCTGCCGATAGTCAGCTCCTACACGTCGCACTTCGGAGAGGAGCCGGCGCTCATCGGGCGCGGGGGCGCTGGGAACATCTTCTTCGGCAACTGCAACCTGCGCTGCGTCTACTGCCAGAACTACCAGATTTCGCAGGCGCACAAGGAGCAGATCAAAAACGAGGTCACGCACGAGCGCCTGGCCGACATGATGCTTGAGCTTCAGTCGCGCGGCTGCCACAACATCAACTTCGTCTCGCCCACTCACTTCGCGCCGCAGCTCGCGCGCGCAGTCCTCATCGCCGCCGGGCGCGGGTTAAATTTGCCGCTCGTCTACAACACGAACGCCTACGACTCCGCGAAAGTCCTGCGGCTGCTCGAAGGGGTGGTTGACATCTACCTGCCCGACCTGAAGTACGCAGACTCCGCGGAAGGCTACGCCTACTCGAAAGTGCCGAACTACGCCGAGCACGCGCGCGCCGCGCTGAAGGAGATGTACAGGCAGACGGGCGACGAGCTGACCTTCAACGACGACGGCACTCTGCGCCGCGGTCTGGTCGTCCGACTGCTCGTGCTCCCGAACGATCTCGCCGGCGTGCGCGAGTCGCTTCGCTGGATCCGCGATCATTTAAGCCCGCGCGTCGCCGTCTCGCTCATGGCCCAGTACTACGCGACGAACAAGGCCGCGACCGACGAGCGCTACACGCTCCTTTCGCGCCGCATCAGCGAGGGCGAGTGGCTGCGCGCCGTCTCTTTGCTCGGCGAGATAGGAATGGAGGAGGGCTGGATGCAGGAGTACGATGGGGCCGCGCACTACTACCGCCCCGACTTCAACGACCGCGAGACGCCGTTCAAAGACATCCGCGACTTTCAGGGCTGACCGCGTCGCCCTCGAAAAGGCCGGGACGCGGCGGCGGCGAGGCAAGCATGGACGACTACGACGCTTCGACCTACGGCGAGCGCATCGCCGCAGTCTACGACGAGCAGCACCGTTACCTCGACACGAGCGGCGTCGAGCTGCTGGCCGAACTCGCGCGCGGAGGTCGCGCTTTGGAGCTGGGCATCGGCACGGGCCGTCTGGCGCTGCCGCTCTCGGCGCGCGGCGTCGAAGTGCACGGCATAGACGCCTCGCCCGCGATGGTTGAGCGTCTGCGCGCGAAGCCGGGCGGCGAGGCCGTCAACGTCACGTTCGGCGACTTCGCGGACGTTTCGGTCGAGGGCGAGTTCTCGCTCGTCTACGTCGTCTTCAACACCTTCTTCGCGCTCCTCTCGCAGGACGAGCAGGTGCGCTGCTTCCGGAACGTCGCCGAACACCTGACGCCTGACGGCCTCTTCCTCATCGAAGCCTTCGTGCCAGACCTCTCGCTCTACTATCACGGCCACATGTTCAGGGCCGCGGCCATCAAGGCCGACTCGCTCACCCTCAACGTCGCCTCGCTCGACCCCGTCACGCAGACGGCGACGGGCCAGCAGGTCATCATCAACGAGCGCGGCGTCCGCCTCTTCCCGGTCAAGCTGCGCTTCGCCTGGCCCTCCGAGCTTGATCTGATGGCGCGGCTCGCGGGCCTTCGGCTGCGCGTGCGCTGGGGCGGCTGGCGGCGCGAGCCTTTCACGGCCCGCAGCGAGAAGCACGTCTCCGTCTACGAAAGGGCGACGTAAGGAGCGCCCGCGAAAGGGCACAGCAACTCGACGGCGATAAGGGCGACCCGGACTCAGACGCGAAAGGGCACGTGCGGCAGCGCCCGCCGCCGCGCGTGCGAAAGCGAGGTCAGCAACTGATGAGCGAACGCAACGACGCGGAAGTCGGCGCGCAGGCACCCGACTTCACACTCAAGGACGGGGAGGGGCACGACTGGCGTCTCTCAGACCAGAAGGGCAAGGTCGTCGTGCTCCTGTTCTACCCAGGCGACGAGACGCCCATCTGCACGCGGCAGATGTGCTCTGTGCGCGACCGCTGGGAGGACTACCAGGCGACGGGTGCCGAAGTGGTCGGCGTCTCGAAGGACTCGCCGGAGTCGCATCGCGCGTTTGCCGAGCATCACTCGCTGCCTTTGCGCCTGCTCTCCGACCCGGAGGCGCGCGTCGCCGCCTTGTACGGCGCGAAGTCCTGGCTGCCCGGTCGCACGGCGCGCGCCGTCGTCGTCATTGACGCCGTGGGCCGAGTCCGCCACAACAAGGCCCAGCCGCTCTCGCTCTTCCGCCCCAAGGACGACGAGGTACTCTCAGCAATCAGCGCCGCGCAAGGTGGCGCGGACGGCGCGGGCGTGTGAGCGGATGAAGGCTCTTCTCCGTCCGGGTGTATAATGGCCGCCGCCCACCCGTCCATCCTTCGATGAACGGAGAAGAGAGATGAGCACAGACCGTTTCACGGAAATACTGAACTACCTCAGCGCGATGAGCCGCGATGTCGGAGAGTTCCGGCAAGAGTTCCGGCAGTTTCGTGAGGAGGCCAACGCCCGGTTTGAAAAGATGGAGGGGCAGCTCGAAACGCTACGGAGCGAGCAGCGGGAGACGGTGCGGCTTATCAGCCGCGTCATGGGCGCGTTGCAGATTTTCCGCGCCGACATTGACGAGCTGGACGACCGCGTGACCGCGTTGGAGCGCAAGGGGACGTGACAGGGGCGCGCACCCGCCGCGCTCCGGCCCTTGAAAGTAGGTAGTCTTAAATCGAAACCTGGGGGAATCGTTCATGGCCGAAGAGATCAAGTGCGTGCGCTGCGGCGAGAAGCGGGAGGCGCTCGGCTACGCGCCCTTCCCGAACGAGATCGGGCAGCGCATCGGCGCAGGCGTCTGCCAGCAGTGTTGGAAGGAGTGGCTCGCGCGCCAGAACATGATCATCAACCATTACGGCCTCGACCTCATGAACGAAGACGCGCAAGCCTTCCTCTTCGACAACATGAAAGCCTTCTTCTTCGGCGGCGACGCGCCCGAAGCCCGGATAGATACGTCGAAGGAAGGCACGATCAAGTGGTAGGGTGTTAGGTGCTGGGTTTTAGGTGTTGGGGTGGCTCGGAGCGAGTCCGCTGCTCAACGCGGGCGGCCAGAACCCAAAACCCACTCCCCAGCCCCCACTTTTCCCCTTGTCCCCCCGCGCCTCCGGCGCTAAGATTGCCCCAGATTAAAAGCCCAACGCAGCCAGCGCCATTCTTGCGTGGCCTTCGTCCGTGCGGACGCAAAGCCGCGCCCGCTCGCGCGTGCGGGCCGGTGACCGAGGGACTGACTAAGAGAACACAGGAGAGGATATGAGCAGGAACACACTTCTAGCGATCTTCGCCGGCGCGGCGCTCGCCCTGGCGACCGCGTGCGGCGGCGGCGAGAATGCCAACGAGAACGCGAACGCCAACCGCGCCGCGAACACCAACGCGAATGCCAACGCCAACGCGAATGTGAACGCGAATGCCAACGCCAACGCCAACTCGAACGCGCGCAACTGGAACATGTCGCGCGAGGAGTACAACAAGAACGAGAGCAGCTACCGCGCCGAGGCCAAGAACAAGGGCGAGACCATCGGCCAGGACTTGGAAGACGGCTGGATTCACTTCAAGGTGCGCGGCGCGCTCGCCGCGGCCAGCGACGTGCCCTCGACCGGCATCAGCGTGGACGTTGACAAGAAGGTCGTGACCCTGCGCGGCACGGTCGCCACCAAGGAGCAGAAGGAGAAGGCCGAGAAGGCCGCGCACGTTGACGGCGCGACGAAGGTCGTTGACAAGCTCGAAGTCAAGCCCGAAGGCAACACCAACAAGAACGGCAACGCCAACTCGAACGCGAAGGCCGCGTCGAACTCGAACAAGAAGTGACCGGGCTTATGCTCTTTCTCCGGCGGCGCGCGTCTTCGGCACGCGCCGCCGGGGCTGAAACTTTTCCCCCACGGCTCGCGTAAGCAGCAGGCGCACAACGGCCCACGCTCGGCTTCCCCGTCAGGACTTCTTCGCCCCCTCGCGCGGGGCCGAGCGGCGGCAGGCGGCGGCGCACCCTTCAAGCTTTACCGTCTTAAAATTTGTCGCGTGCCCCTTCCCTCTCCGGCGCGGGGAGGACTGCCGGGCGCGCGAGCTCTCTAAGTCTTCTGCAAGGAAGCCAGGACTACTCATGCGACACTCCCAGAAAAGACTGCTCTCCGCCCTCTTCGTCACGCTCGCCGCTCTCGCACTCTGGCTCGCCGCGACCGCGGGCGCGGGCGCGCAACGCCGTCGCGGCGGCTCCGACGCCGTGACGGCTTCAGACCCGAACGCGAGCGTCAACGTCTACGCCATCACGAACGCGCGCATCGTCACTGTCTCCGGCGCGACCATCGAGCGCGGCACCCTTGTCATCCGCGACGGCTTGATCGCCGCCGTGGGCGCGAACGTCGCGGCCCCGCCCGATGCTCGGCCCGTCGACGGCACGGGACTGACGGTCTACCCCGGAATCATTGACGCCAGCTCCACACTCGGCATCCCGCGCCCGACGCCGACGCCCGGCCCTTCGCCCGGCGGCGGCTTCGCCGGACTCTTCGGCCAGAGCGCGCCCTCCGCGGTCTCGCCGAACTCGACGCAGCTTCCCGGCCTCCAGCCCGAAATCCTCGCCTCCGACATCCTCCGACCGGGCGGCCCGGAGGTTGAAGCCGCGCGCAATGCCGGCATCACCACCGCGCAGACCGCGCCGCGCGGCAACGTCTTTCTCGGCCAGTCGGCCGTCATCAACCTCGCCGGCGACTCGCCGCAAGCCATGATCGTCCGCTCGCCCGTTGCGCTCTACATCGGCCTGAACCCCATCGGCGGCGGCCAGTATCCGGGTTCGCTGATGGGCGTCTTCGCTTCCGTGCGCCAGATGCTCCTCGACGCGCGCCGCTACCGCGAGGCCAACGAAATCTACGAGCGCAACCCGCGAGGGCTGCGACGGCCCGAACAGGACAAGTCGCTCGCCGCTCTGCTGCCCGTACTTGACCGGCGCATGCCCGTCGTCATGCAGGCCGACCGCGAGCGCGAGATTGAACGCGCGCTCGACCTCGCGCAGGAGTTCAACCTCCAGATGATCATCAACGGCGGCGAGGAGGCCGACCGCGTCGCCGCGCGCCTCAAGGCGATGAACGTGCCCGTGCTGCTCTCTCTGAACTTCCCTCGGCGCACCGCTGCCGCCTCGACGGAAGCCGACCCCGAACCCTTGCGCGTGCTGCGCGAGCGCGTCGAGGCGCAGAAGACCGCGGGCCGCCTCTCCGCCGCGGGCGTGCGCTTCGCCTTCCAGTCGGGCGGCATGACGACGATGAGCGACTACCTCGCCAACGCCGCGCGCGCCGTCGACAACGGACTCGCGCATGATGACGCGGTGCGCGCCCTGACTCTGCGGCCCGCGGAGATTCTCGGCGTCGCCAGCCAGCTCGGCTCAATCGAGGTCGGCAAGATCGCCAACCTCACCGTCACGCGCGGCGACCTGCTCGCGCGCGACCGGCGCATCGCGCAGGTCTTCATTGACGGTCGCCAGATCGAGCTGCGGCCCGCGGCCACCACGGCGACGGGCGGCGCGAATGCCTCCGGCACCTGGTCTGTGACGATCAACCTCACCGGCTCCGGCAACGAGCGGCAGGAGTTCGGCGTCACGCTCACGCTGCGTCAGCAGGGCGAGCAGCTCACAGGCTCTCTGCAAGGTCAGCTCGGCTCAGGCACCATCGCCAGCGGTACGGTCACGGGCGGCGACATCAACTTCACGGCCCCCGTCACGCTGCCCGCGCCCGCGACGCAGACCACCGACGCCATCTTCACGGGCACCGTCACGGGCGGCGAGATGCGCGGCACCGTGCAGATCGTCGGTCGCGGCTCCGGCACTTTCGTCGGCACGCGCGCGGGCGGCGGCGCGCAGCCTTCGGCCACACCGCAGGGCGGCACGACCCCTCCCGCCGGCACTCAACCGCCTTCGGGTTCGGGGACGCCGCCGGCGGGCGCGGCGGCGAGTCTTTCGGGAACCTGGTCGCTCGTGTCATCCTTCGGCGGGCAGCAGGTCACCTCGACGCTCACGCTCGAACAGCAGGGCGAACGCCTTTCAGGGCGCGTCGAGAGCCGCTTCGGCACGGGCGAGATCAGCGAAGGCTCCGCGAGCGGCAACAGCTTTCACTTCACGACGACCTCAAACTTCGGCGGCCAGACCATCAGTCTGACCTACGAGGGCACGGTCAGCGGCAACCAGATGAACGGCACTGTCACGACGCCGCGCGGCTCGATCCCGTTCAGCGGCACGCGCAATCCTTAAGAGCAGTGATAAGTGATGAGTGATAAGTGATAAGAAAAACCTGGCGGCAGGCTTCTCTTTTACTTATCACTTATCACTTATCACTCATCACTGTTTTGGAGATTGATATGAAGAGACTGTTGACACTCGCTCTTTTGTTCGCGCTGGGCGCTGTCGCCTCGGCGCAGACGCGCGGCGAGCGCGGGCGCTCGTCGGACGCGGCGGCGCAGGAGACCTTAATCCGCAACGCGACGGTCTTGACCGCCTCGCACGGCACGCTCACGGCCACAGACATACTCATCCGCAACGGGAAGATTGCCGCCGTCGGGCAGAACCTGAAAGCGCCCGAAGGTGCGCGCGTCGTGGATGCGACGGGGAAGTTCGTCTCGCCCGGCATCATTGACGCGCACTCGCACTCGATGATGGACGGCTCGGTCAACGAGTGCACCAAGTCGGTCACCTCAATGGCGAACACGCGCGACATCCTCAACCCGACGGCCATCGACATCTACCGCGAGCTGGCCGGCGGCACGACCGCCGCGCTGCTGCTGCACGGCTCCTGCAACTCAATCGGCGGCCAGAGTACGACGGTCAAGCTCAAGTGGGGCCACCCGGCTGCCGACTACCCCATCCCCGGCGCGCCGCCCGGCATCAAGTTCGCGCTCGGCGAAAACCCGAAGCGCTCGAACTTCAACGTGCCCGGCCTCCAGCCGCGCTACCCGGCCACGCGCATGGGCGTCGAAGAGACCATCCGCGACGCCTTCATGCGCGCGCGCGACTACAAGGCCGACTGGGACGACTACCGCGCGCGCACCGCACGCGGCGAGAAGAACCTGATACCGCCGCGCCGCGACCTCCAGCTTGAGCCGCTCGTCGAAGTCCTCGAAGGCAAGCGGTACGTCCACTCGCATTGCTACCGCGCCGACGAAATCCTGATGCTCATGAACGTCGCCGAAGAGTTCGGCTTCAAGGTCAGGACGCTTCAGCACGTGCTCGAAGGCTACAAGGTCGCCTCCGAGATCGCCCGCCACGGCGCGATGGGTTCGACCTTCACGGACTTCTGGGGCTACAAGATGGAAGCCTACGACGCAATCCCCTACAACGCCGCCATCATGACGCGCCACGGCGTCGTCTCCTCGGTCAACTCCGACTCGGACGAGCGCGCGCGGCGTCTGAACATCGAGGCCGCGAAGACGATGCGCTATGGCGGCCTCTCGGAAGAAGAGGCGCTCCGGCTCGTCACCTTAAACCCGGCCATCCAGCTCGGCATAGACAAGCGCACCGGCTCGATTGACGTGGGCAAGGACGCCGACATCGTCGTCTGGAACGTGAACCCTTTGAGCGTCTACTCGCACCCGGAACTGACCTTCGTTGACGGCGAGCTGCTCTTCGACCGCCAGGCAGACATCGCTCGTCGTCCGCAACTCGAAGCCGAGCGACGCCAGTTGGAGCAGGCCGACGTGAACCGACCGCCCGCGCAAGGAGGCACGCCGCCGCGCGCGCCCGGCGCTATCACGCGCGCCTACGCCGACGACGACGACCGCCAGCAGGAGCAGCAGGAGGACAACCAGCGATGAAGCCGACTAAATTCTCCGCCCTTCTCATGCTCGCCCTGCTCTTCGCGCTTCCGCGCGTCGCGCGCGCGCAGGACGCAGACCGACCCGACCCGGGGATGACGAACACACCCGCGCCGACTTACTTCATACGCGGCGCGCGTATCGTCACAGTCAGCGGCGCTGACATCGAGAACGGCTCGATTGTCGTGAGCAATGGACACATCGCGGCGGTCGGCGCAAGCGTCACGGCTCCTGCGGGCGCGCAGGAGATTGACGGGCGGGGCTTGACGGTCTTCCCCGGCATGATTGACCTGGGGACGAACATGGGCCTGCTCGAAGTGCCCGCCGTGGGCGCGACCGTAGACACGCAGGAACTCGGCGAGATGAACCCGAACATCGCCGCCGTCTGGTCAATCAACCCCGGCAGCGCCCACATCGACGTGACGCGCGTCGGCGGCATCACGAGCGTGCTCTCGATGCCTTCGGGCGGGATTATTTCGGGACAGGCCGCCTTCATCAACCTCGCCGGCTCGACCCCGCGCGAGATGGCCCTCGTCCCGCAGGCCGCGCTCGTCGTCGACTTCCCGCGCGTCGGCGGCGGCGGAGGCTTCGCCGCGCAGCTCGCCGCGCAGCAGGGCATCTCGCAGGACGCGCTCGCGCAGCGCGACCGCCGCGTCGAAGAGTTGCGGCGGATGCTGCGCGACGCCCTGGCCTACGGGCGCGCGCAGGACGCATACCGCGCCGACCCGAAGTCCGTGCCACGCCCCGACACAGACCTCAAGCTCGCGGCCCTCGTCCCATACGCGCGCGGCGAGCGGCCCGTCATCTTCCGCGCCGAGCGTGAGCGCGAAATCCGCGCCGTCGTCCGCTTCGCCGAAGAGACCCGCCTGAAGCCGGTCATCATCGGCGGCAGCGACGCCTGGAAGGTCGCCTCGTTTCTCAAGCAGCACAACGTGCCCGTCATCCTCGACAGCGTTTTGAACCTGCCGCTCAGAGAGGACGACGCCTACGACTCGCTCTACGAGAACGCCTCGAAGCTCCAGGCGGCGGGCGTCGCGTTCTGCATCTCGACGGGCGATTCAGGCGCGCACGTCCGCGACCTCCCCTTCCAGGCCGGCATGGCCGCCGCCTACGGCCTGCCGAAGACGGAGGCGCTCAAGGCCGTCACCATCTACCCCGCGCAGATACTCGGCGTCGCCTCTCAGGTAGGCTCCATCGAGCAGGGCAAGCTTGCCAACCTCGTCATCGCAGACGGCGACCTACTTGAGCCGCGCACAAACATCCGCTACCTCTTCATCAACGGGCGACAGATACCGCTCGTCAGCCGCCACACGATTCTGAACGACCAGTTCAAGGACAGGAAGTAACAGAGCCGGTAGCCAGAAGTCAGTAGCCAGTAGCCAGTAGAAAAGCCTTCGCCAGCGGGAGCCAGCGGTTTCGGCTTAAGTTCCCGCCGGGCATGGCCTACTGGCTACTGGCTACTGACTTCTGGCTACTGCTTTATTGCAATCGGCTCGCAAAGTAATTGCAACCATCGCGCGGCGGCTTTCGGCTTAAGCTTCCCGGCGAACAAGAATCACTGCCCCGACAATCGTCTTAACAAGCGCCTCGCTTAAGACACCGCTCCATTGTCTCAAGGTCGCAGTGAAACCGAAATCCGACTGAGGGAAGAGAGGGAGACGAGTATGAAATTTTCTGTGACACTACGAACCTTCGTGGCAACGTTTGCGCTGGCGCTCGCACTCGCGCCGTCGGCGCTGGCGCAGGACAACACGGCGAACACTTCGGGCGCGCACGCGACCATAGCCTCCGGCCAGAAGACGAAGCTCACGGGCGTCGTCGTCAGCCGTTCGGGCGACTCTTTCGTCCTCCAGGACGTGAACGGCGCGCAGACGACCATCACACTTAACGACCGCACCAGCGTCAAGACCAAGGGCGGCTTCCTGAGCGGCGGCAAGACGCAGGCGGCGGCGGCCATCACCCGCGGCCTGACACTCGAAGTCGAGGGCACGGGCGATGCTTCGGGCAACCTCGTCGCCAGCAAGATTCGCTTCAACGACTCAGACCTGCGCACGGCGCGCACGCTCGAAGCCAACATCGTGCCCGTCGAGGGCCGCGTCGGCACAGCCGAGAACCGCATCGGCGAGGCCGAGCAGAACGCGCAGCGCATGTCGGGCCAGGTGGACGAGCTGGCGGCCGTGTCGAACGCCGCGCGCGGCGGCGCGACCGCGGCGCAGGAGACTGCCGACCGCGCCGTCCAGGGCGTGCAGGTCGCCAACGACCGCATCAATACGCTCGACGACTACACGCCGGAGAAGAGCATCCAGATTAATTTCAAGCTGCGCAGCGCCGTGCTCACGCCTGACGCCAAGGCTTCGCTCGACCAGGTGGCCGAGTATGCCAAGAACGCCAAGGGCTTCGTCATCGAGGTCACGGGCTACGCCTACGAGTCGCGCGACAAGAACGTCAACCGCCAGCTCAGCCAGCAGCGCGCCGAGTCGGTCGTCCGCTACCTCGTCGAGAATCACAACATTCCGCTCCGCCGCATCCTGACGCCCTTCGGCTACGGCGCGATGAACCCGATTGCCGACAACACGACCCGCGAGGGCCGCACCGAGAACCGCCGCGCAGAGGTGCGCGTGCTCGTCAACCGCGGCCTCACCAACACGCCCGGCGACGGCACGAAGGTTTCCGCGGCGACGACTCCTCAATAACCTTCGAACGCGCCGCGGCGAGACGAGCCGCGCCGTCGCGTCGGCATGAAGAAAGCGCGGGCCGCAAGTTCACGGCCCGCGCTTTACTTTAGTGGCCTTGCGGCTTGCGGCCCGCGCTTTACTTTAGCGGCTGTTTTTGAAGTCCGTCAGGGAGGTCGCTGCCGGGCTGGCCTTGACCTCGCGCGTCGCCGACGCCGACCGCGCGTGTTGTCGAGGGCGACCGCGCCTGTTGTCGAGTCGGCCCACCTTCCTTTATGCTGCCGCTCCGGAACCAGACCGCGAGTGCATCAGCGTGCCGCACACGTCGCCCGACAAACTGCTCGACCAGCTAGACGAACTCAAGCGCCCCGGCGGCGCGCACGAGCGGGCGCGCTTGCGTAGTGCGCTCGCGCGCGTCGCGCGCCGAGAGTTCGATGACGCGGCCTCTCTGATCCGCCTCCACGAAATCCTCCTCTTCCTGCGCGCATACCCGCAGAGCCGCGAACTCCTCCGGCAAGCCGAGAAGCTCCTTTCCTCCTTCAAGCGCCGCGTCGAGAGGCTGCGCGACGCCCCGGACTTCTACGAGTTCGCAGAGCCTCAAGTCTCCGGCATCGTCGGCACTTCATTCTCCGCGGTCTTTGGCTACCACATCGCGCGCTGGCTCGCCGCGCGACATCCCGCGCGCACAGGGATTGAGTGGGAGGGCTACGAAGACCGCGGCCAGCTCGCCGCGGTTCTGCCGCGCTTCATCCCCCTGCTCGAAGAGGAGGCTTACGTCGAAAACTTCTACGCGCATCGCGAAGAGATTCTGCGCGCCGCGCGCGGCAGCGAGAAGGAACTCGCCTGGCTGCTCGGCGGCTTCGAGCGCCTGCGTCTTACTGAAGAGGACGTTGTCGCGCTCTACGAATCGCTGCGCCTCGCAATCTCCTGGCGGCTCGGCGACCGCTCAACGCGCACGCTCATGCGCCGACGCGTCTCCGAGTTTTTCTACCACGACGCGCCTCTGCTCGCGCGCCGCGACGTGTCTCTCGCCCGCGAGCTTCGCGCGGACGCGCCGCCGCTTCCCGTCGAAAAACTCTCGCGCGCCGAAGGGCAGAAGCTCCTCGACCTTGGGCGCGAGACGATGGCCGCGCGCTACCGAGAGCTGCACGGCTTCACGCACGGCGACCCGCGCACGGTCTTGCGCGCGGACGCGGGCCGCGGCGTCGAAATCTTCTTCTGGGGCGTCCCCGCGCGAAGGCGTCTGCCGACGCTCGCCTACCACGCGCAGATGCTCTTCAAGAACGGCGTGCCCTGCGGCTACGCCGAGGCGCTCACACTCTTCGAGCGCGTCGAAGCCGGACTCAACCTCTTCTACACCTTCCGCGAAGGCGAGTCGGCGTGGATTTACGCGCGCGTCCTGCGTCTGTTCCGCCAACTGCTCGGCGCGCGCGTCTTCTCGATTGACCCTTATCAGTTGGGCTACGGCAACGAAGAGGGAATCGAGTCGGGCGCGTTCTGGTTCTACCGCAAGCTCGGCTTCCGCCCCGTCGTCCCGCGCCTCGCCCGGCTTACCGTGCGCGAGGAGCAGAGGATCGCCGCGCGCGCGGGCTACCGCACGACGGCGCGCCGGCTGCGCGAGCTGGCCTCCGGCCACGTCCTCTACGAAGCGCCCGGCGAGCCGCGCGGCACCTGGGACGACTTCCACGCGCGCAACCTCGTCGGGCGGGTCGCGCGCCGCATGTCGAGAGACTTCGGCGGCGACTCCGAGAGAATCCGCCGCGCCTCGGTCGAACAAGTCTCCGCCACGCTCGGCATCAACCCCTCAGGCCGGAACGAAAATCCCTCCCGCCGGAACGAAGACGAACGGCGCGCGCTCGAAAACTTCTCGCTCCTGCTTGCGCTCATCCCAGACCTCCCGCGCTGGACTGAAGAAGAGAAGCGCGCCCTCGTCCGCATCATCCGCGCCAAAGCCGGAGCGGACGAGCTGAGCTACCTTCGCCTTCTGCACAAACATCAACGCCTGCGCTTTGAGATTATCCGTCTCGGTTCGACAACAGTACCGCGAGCGTGAGCGAGCGACTCATCTTCGTCGGAGTCGTGCGGTGAGGAAAGAATAATTAACAGGGATGGACAGGATGGACAGGATAAGAAGAAGTGATGAATTAAAGGCCGCTTGACTTCCACTCAGCATTCATCATTCATCACTTCTTCTTATCCTGTCTATCCCTGTTAATTGTTTCCTGGCCGGCGCACACCCGCGAGGCTTCCGCTCGCCGTTCTGTATTCCTCTTCGTCATCAGTTCGGCACGATGAGCTTCGACGGCGGGAGCATTGCGGGCAGGCCGCGGTGCTGCCAGCAGCGGAAGGGGCCGCGCACGCGTCGCTGGCAGGGCGTGCCTTTCTTCGTGCGCGCG
>JALZHC010000087.1 GCA_030914105.1 Acidobacteriota bacterium | reverse complement strand
CTCCAACTGCGTCAGCGCGCGCGCGTAAGTGAGCGCGTCGCCCGTCGCCGCGACCGCCAGATCGTCGCAGACCAGCTCGCGCTCCACGCGCACGCGGCGCGAAACCCACCAGGCCGCCGGGTGGTAAAAGAGTAAAGTCTCGGCGACGGTCTGGAGCAGGTTAAAGAGGTAGTCGTGCCGCCTGATGTGCGCCAGCTCGTGCGCGAGGATGGTTTCGAGCTGCCGCGGCGTCAGACCCGTGAAGGCGCTCGCCGGAAGGAGGATGAAGGGCCGCAGCCACCCGACCGCCGTCGGCACGCGCACGAGCGCCGACTCCAAAACCTTGACCGGCCTGCTGACGAACAGCCGCCGCGAAATCTCTTCGGCCCTCTCCTGCCAGTCTGCCGCGACCACGCGCGCGCCGCATCGCCTGAGCCGACGCGTGTAGACGAGTCCGCCCAACATGCGCGCCGACAGAAACGAGACGCCGGCCAGCCAAAGGAGCGTCAGCCAGGGGAGCCATGAACTCATCCGCTCTTCGGAGAGTTGAAGGCGCGGGCCGAGAGTTCCGACGGCCCTTGTCGTGAGAGACTCTCCGGCGGCTCGCACGCTCGCTTGAGGTCGCGGCGCGGGCACCGTCGTAGAGGCTGGCAAGCTCGACATCTCGTCGGCGTCAAAGCCCTGCGCCGTGCCGCTCAAGCCCCAGGCCGTGAGGGCCGGAAGGAGCAGCATCAGAGCCAGCGCCGCGCAGGCGGCGGCGTAGCGCGCGTTGGGACTGCGCCCGCGCAGGAGCCACAGCGCCGCGGCCAGAAGCAGCGCGAGACCCGCGCCCTCCCAGAGCGAGTGCAGCAGCGCGCGACCGAGCGCCTGCAAGACGGGGTAGCCTTGCGCGTCAGGGATGAAATTCACTCCGAACTCCCTTCGAGCCTGTCAAGGATGCTCTCAATCTGCGACAACTCTTTCTCCGAAGCCTCCCTCCCGGCCAGCGCCTGCAGGACGAGCTTCTTCGCCGAGCCGCCGAAGGCGCGCTCTAACAGGTCGCTCAGGAGCTGCCGCTGCGTCTGCTCCTCGGAGAGACGCGCGCTGTAGACCTGCGGGCGGCGCGAGTCGTCTCGCTCGACCAGCCCCTTGTCCGACATGATCTGAAGCATCTTCAGAACCGTCGTATAGCCCGCAGGGTCGCTGCGCTCCTCGTTGTAACGGTTCAGAACCTCTCGGACTGAGCCGGGGCCGTGCCGCCACAGCACGCTCAGGATTGCCAGCTCCACGTCGGTCGGGCGCGGCGGGGGTTTCACTTTCGCTCGGCGCATAATCTTCTCCATCACGGGCGGGCAGCATTATGACGAAAGCTTTCGTCAAAGTCAACGAAAACTTTCGTCAACGGGCGGGCGGCTGGTCGGGCGGCGGAATTATTCGCGGAAGCGGAGGACGTAAGAGAACTGCCCGTCCGAGTTGACGCCGACGTGGACGCGCGAGACGCTCTTCTCGCTCGCCATGCAGGCGAGGAACTCGCCGGACATTTCCGGCAGCAGCGTGCGTGTGAGGATGTGGTCAATGTTGCGCGCGCCGCTCTCGACCTCTTCGCAGCGTTTGGCGATCTCCGTAACGACCGCCTCGTCGTAAGAGAAGGTCGCGCCGTGGTTCTCGGCGAGGCGGCGTCCGACGCGCTCCAACTGGAGGCGTATGATCAGGCGCATCACCTCGTCGGAGATCGGGTAGTAGGGGACGACGGCCATGCGACCCAGCAGCGCCGGCTTGAAGACCTTGAGCAATTCGGGGCGGATGACCTCGCTGATGACATCGGGTTCGGGCAGGCTGTCAGGCTCGGAGCAAAGCTCCATGATGGTCTCGGTGCCCGTGTTCGAGGTGAGGATGATGACGGAGTGGCGGAAGTCAACCTCGCGCCCCTCGCTGTCTTCCAGAACGCCCTTGTCGAAGACCTGGTAGAACAGCTCCATCACGTCCGAGTGAGCCTTCTCCATCTCGTCGAGGAGGACGACCGAGTAAGGCTTGCGCCTGACGGCTTCTGTGAGGACGCCGCCCTCGCCGTAGCCGACGTAGCCGGGCGGCGACCCCTTGAGCGAGGAGATGGTGTAGGACTCCTGGTACTCGCTCATGTTTATCTGGACGAGGTTGCGCTCGCCGCCATAGAGCGTCTCGGCGAGCGCGAGCGCCGTCTCGGTCTTCCCGACGCCGGAGGGGCCGACGAGAAGGAAGACGCCGACGGGGCGTCGCGGATCTGTGAGGTTGGCGCGGGCGGTGGCGATACGTTGACTGATGGCTTCGAGGGCGTGCGTCTGGCCGATGACGCGCTGCTCAAGGCGCTCGCGGAGTGTGAGGACGGTGTTGATTTCGTCGGTGAGCATGCGACCGACGGGGATGCCCGTCCAGCCGGAGATGACCTCGGCAATGGTCTGCGAGTCAACGCAGGCCTGCGCGAGCGGCGTCTCGCCCTGCACCTGCCGGAGCTTCGCGTTCAGGCGCGCGAGCTGCGCGCGCAGCTCTTCGGGCTCTTGAGTTTTCGCCTTCCCCTTCGCCGCCCTCTTCGACTTCTGCGGCGCGTCGCCGTCCGCCGAAGCCTCCGGCGTGACTTGCGACGCGGCTTCTGCGTCCGTGTCTGTCGCCGACTCCTTTGTGACTGTCGCCGACCCCTTCGCGGCCTTCGCCGAAGCCTTCGACGGCGAGGCCGAAGGAGCCGGCGACGCCGACGCGCTCAACTCCTGAGCCTCATCCCTGGCTTCAGCTTCGACCTCATCATCCGCGGGCGTAGACTCCGCCGCGGCGGGGGCCGAGTCGCCGTTGCGCGCGGCGCTTTCTTCGAGTCGCGCGCGCAGGTCGCGTATCTGGCCGATGATTTCGCGCTCGCGCTCCCACTGTTCGTTGAGGCGCGCGAAGCGCTCCTCCTCCTGCTCGCGCTCTTCTTCCAGCTCGGCGATGCGTCGGCGGTGGTCGGCCCCTGCGGCGGCCTCGCGCGTGAGCGCGGAGGCTTCAGACGCGAGTCGCTCGATCCTGCGCCGTGAGTCTTCGACCGCGGGCGGCGTCGCGGCCTGACTAATCGCCACGCGCGCGCAGGCCGTGTCGAGGACGCTGATGGCCTTGTCGGGAAGCTGGCGTCCGGAGATGTATCGATGCGAGAGCTTGACCGCGTCCGAGACGGCCTCTTCGAGGACGCGCACGCCGTGGTGGCCTTCGAGCATCGAGACCAGGCCGCGCATCATGCGCACGCACTGCTCCTCGGAAGGCTCCTCGACCTTGACGACCTGGAAGCGGCGGGCGAGCGCGGCGTCCTTCTCGAAATATTTTTTGTACTCGGCCCACGTCGTCGCGGCGATGGTTCGCAGTTCGCCGCGCGCGAGCGCGGGCTTCAGAAGGTTCGCCGCGTCGCCCTGCCCCGACGCGCCGCCCGCGCCGATGAGGGTGTGCGCCTCGTCGATGAAGAGGATGACGGGGCGCGGGCTTGACTTGACCTCTTCGATGACCGACTTCAGACGGCTCTCGAACTCGCCGCGCACGCCCGCGCCCGCCTGAAGCAGTCCGAGGTCGAGCGCGCGAACCGAGACGTGCTTCAGAGGCTCCGGCACGTCGCCCGCGGCGACGCGCAGCGCGAAGCCTTCGACCACAGCCGTCTTGCCGACGCCGGCCTCGCCCGTCAGGATCGGGTTGTTCTGGCGTCGGCGCGTGAGGATGTCAACGATCTGGCGGATTTCGGGGTCGCGTTCGAGCACGGGGTCAATCCTTCCGGCGCGTGCGGCGGCGGTGAGGTCAACGGTGTACTGGTCGAGCGCCGCGGAGCTTTCGCCCGCCCCGTCGCCGCCGAAGGGAGCAGCCTGTCCGGCGGCTTGCGGCTCTTTAGGTTGTGCCGACTGGGGCGCGTCGCGGTCTTCGACCGAGCCGGCGGAAAGCCCCGTCAGCTTCTGGCGCAGGGCCTCGACCGAGACGAGGTTGAACTCTGCGGAAGCTTCGCGCGCGAGCCGCGCAAGGTCTTCATCCGAGAACAGCGCGAGCAGGAGGTGCGACGAGCGAACCTTGGGCGCGCCGTAGTCAATCGAGGCGAGCATCCACGCCTCTTCGACGAGGCGCAGCAGTCGCGGGCTTAAGGAGGGCGTGCGCGTGTTGCCGGTCTTCAGCTTATCGAGCGTCGAGGTGAGGTTCGAGGAGAGGCGCGAGAGATCGCAGCCGAAGTGGCGCAGCGCGCGCGTGATGTCGGCGTCGGAGACCTCGACGAGTTTCAGCAGGTAGTGCTCGATGTCGACTTCGTAGTTGCCGCGCCCCATGCAGAGGCCGGCAGCCGCTTCGAGCGCGTTGCGGCACGTGTCGTCGAGACGGCCGATGAGAGATTTCAGGTTGATGCTCATTCACAAAACGGGAACTCACGGGGCGCGTTCCCCGCGCCGGGCCTACCTCTTTCGCCCGCGGAACTTTTTCCTCTTCTTCTGAAGTCTGTTTCTCGCGCGCTTCTTCTTCCGCTCGTATATCTCCTCGACGGGCTTACCGACGACCGGGGCGGTCTGTCTGATGAAGCCCTCGTCGTGGGCTTCGCTCGCCTCTTCGAGCGAGGTCACTTGAAGTCCGCCTCTCGCCGTGACCGTTCCAAAGAAGCTGATGTATTCGTCCGGGCCGGGCGGATACCAGGAGGCGTATGCCCTCGCAACCCTCTCGGCTTCCATGGTCACCTGCTTGAACTTCCTGCTTCTGGCGATGGGGCTTTCCCAGACCTTCTCCAGCCTGAACTTGATTCCCGCCATCGCGTACTTTCCTGAGTAGGTGGAGGAGTCGCCGGGGTCAATCAAAAGCTTCCGCTCCAGCCTGTAACCCAACAGGATTTCGTGCTTCTCGACGCGGTGGGCGGCGTACTCCTGAAACTGCCAGACGGGCGACCACTCGTCGGACGCGGATTCGGTCGGATCATACGGGTAGCGGTGCGCCTTCACCTTCTTACTACCCGTCTCCGCCTCCTCCTGTAGCTGCTGCATCCGGTACGTGCTCACCGCCTTTACCAGTCCGACGGCATACATGTACTGCGCGTCTTTATCCAAAGGGAAGAAGGCGGAACCCCGAACGTCTCTGGCGAGAGAGACTCCGCTGTCCTCGTGCAGATCGTCCTGGTTGTTTCCGCTCCTCCAGACAAGCACGTTCTCGCCCCTGGCGACGCGATTGTCCCTCTCCCATTTACTTGTGAATCCGGTTTTAAAGACCGCTTCGGGAGGTCTGTCGTCGCCCCTCCAGAAGAGCCTGGGCGTGCCGTAAATTTCGTCGAACGGGCCGGGCGTGGTCTCGTAAGAGATGGGGTGATGGCCGGGGGTGTCGCTCAGTGGCGCGCGCAGCGCCTTCTCTTTCCAGGCCTGCTCTTTCCTCCTCGCCCTTCCCCCTTTCATTTGGAGGACGGCCCGGCGGCCCGGAGCGAGAGGCAGGGCGGACGAGGGGTCTGGGATGGGACGGGCGTGCGAGGCTTCGCCGCCCCTCGCGCCGCGTGCGGGCGTCGGGGGCGTGGCGCTCTTGGCTTGAGCGACCGCGCGCGGGCGGAAAGGATTCGGAGTCGGCGGCGAAGGATTCGGAGTCCGCGTCGCGCGCGCCGCTTCATACGGCGTTCGAGCGGGCGCGACGGCCCGCACCCCTGAAACCTCATGCGCGGGCCGAGGAGAACGGACGGCGGGCGCGGCGTTTGACGAGGGGCGTGTCGGCGGCTGACCGACGCTGGCCGTTTTTAACTTGAGCGGCTGATGGCCGGTGGCCGTTTTCAACTGAAGACAGCGGGGCGTCGTTTGAGGACGGTAAGCCGGGGGCGCGGGCGTCGCGGCTTTTGACGAGACGCCGGCCGGCTGCCCTTGATGGCTGGCCGTTTTCAGTTGCAGACATTTGGGCGGCGTTTGTGGGCGGTACGCCGGCGGGGCGACGCGGCGCGCATCTAAACGGGGCGGGCCGACCTCCTTCGGCTGCGCGGCGTTCGATTTCGATTGCGGCCTATACGCGGGAGGGGCGACTGTCCGCCTGACATTCTCCGCGGGCGAGGCGTTCGCCTTCTGAGGAGCGGCGGCTGGCCGCGCGTGAGCGGGCCGCTGCTGAAGTTGCCGCCCTGCGCCCTTCGCTCCCGGCGACCCCTTATGCGGTGGATTCATGTTGGGCACTTCGCTTACGGCGTTGACTAAACGTTTCCGGGGCCGTCGGCCTCAAAGTCTGCCTCAGACTCATCTCAGACTCACACGCACCCGCTCCGACTGGCCGCCTACTTCCTGCGCTTGTGCTCGCCTTTGATGACCTGTTGATAGGTGTAGAAGTTGTTCAAAGGGAGCGCGGCCTGCGCGGCGTCTTCGGCGTCGGGCTGGTAGTGGCCCGAACCGTTCGACCACCATTCGAGCCTGCCGTTGTTGAAGAAGGCCTCGCCCGCGTAGAGCACCTGACGCCCTTCGGCAATCGAGGGGTGGCGGTAGCGATTGTGCAGAAGTGTCGCACCCTCCGCGGTGCGGACGAAGTTGTAGAGCTGGTTCGGGACGTAGACGCCGTGGCTGTCGGACTTGCGCAGGCGGTACTGATCCGTGAAATTCTCAAGCCGGAAGAGGCTGGCCGGCTCGACGCGCTCGACCGCGCCGGGGTGCAGGTTTGGGTAGAACTTGGCGGCCTGCACGACGCGCGCGTTCGAAGGCCCGGAGGCGGCGCGGCGCTGCACGACGGAGAGTCGGGCGTTGGGGGGCTGCGTCCGCGGGAGCGCACGCGAGTCTGCGCTCGGCGGCGGGGCGGGGCGCGTCTTCGGCTGGAGGACTTGCGTGTCGGGCCGCGGCGGCCCGGCAGGCATCTTTGACGGCCCGGCGGGCCTCTTTGTCTGTAACACTCTGGGCACGGGATGGGGGCGATAGACCGGAGGCGCCGTCGGCGTCCGCGGCGTCCGCGGCGCGCCAGCCGTCTTCGGCTGGGCCGTGGGCGAACCGGGTTTATTACGAAAGCCCATCGCCGGAGTCCTTCCCGTCTATTCGGTCAAAGCGAAAACAGCTTACGTCGTCGCCCGCGTCTACTGAACTCGCAGGAGCGAGTCCTCGCGGGGTTTATGTCACAAAGGAGAATACTTGTTTGATCCGCAAGTCGAACAAGCTGTCCAGCGCGTCCCAAATGTCATCCATCTTCACGCCGACCCCGTGGTTGACCAGAACCTTAACGTCCGTCCCCTGAATCCCGAGGTACTTTCCGCTCGTCGCCACGATCTGCCATTCTTTACATAAGGGATGGGTTACGGGCGCGGGCGCCGGGACTCTCCCGTCGTTCTTCAGGTAGGTGAACACGGCGTGCCAATTCTCTTTATGGCCTTTGGCTTTACTTCTCTTTTTATACCCCTGCCGGACGATGTCCTTGTGCACCTTCTTGGTATTGTCGCGCATCCCCCCGGCGCCGGAAGCGGCAACCCTGTTGTAGCCTTCCAGGCTCTCTAAGAGCGCCTCTTTTTCGTTGGTGTCGAGATTGAACCACTGGGAATCGTCGAGGCCCGGAATGGCCTTCCCGGCGGTGCCTAAGGCGGCCAGAGACGTGAAGGTGTCTATAAGGTCTAGCTGCTGCTGGTCAGTTAAAGCATCGGTGCGCGCCTGGCTCTCTTTTAAGATTTTGCTGATCCGCGCCAGATTGCCGACGTAGCTCTCGTCGCCGAGCACGTACTTCGCGTCGCTGTCGAAATCATTGCTGGTGCCAGGCTCGTACCGCGTGCCGGCGTAAAACTGATTCCCGCTTTGCCATTCGAAGAACGCCTCCAGCATACCCACTTCCTTTTCCGACGGAGCGGCACCTGTGCCGTTCTGCAATTGGCCGTAGCGGGTCTGAAAATTAGCGAAGGAGACGCCGTCAAAGGTTATGTCTTGCTTCTCGACGATGGAAAGGTCGGAGAAGTGTTTGCGCGCGACGGCCTGGAATCCGGCGGGATTATCGTTGTTGATGTGGTACTGCGTCTTGGTTGCGCCCCGATAGCTAATCTGCAAAGGGTCGCCCCCGTTATCCGTGATCGCGGCGTTCACCAGGGTTTCGAGCGTCAGCCCGTCGAAGGACGGGAGGAACCGCCTTAAGACGCCGGCCTTTTGCGGCGCGGTCAACTGCCCCAGAGTGGCGACCAGGGTCGAGTGGGGGATGATGTGGTGGGAGGTCACTCCCCCGCCCAACGCGTATGGATTACTCCCCCTCCTTTGTACCACGCCGCCACTCGCGCCGAATGGATTTGCGGCCCACCGCACCTGCCGCTGCACGACGCGCACCGGCCCCTTTAAGGCTTCCGTTGGTCGGGCCGTGCGGCTGTGCGCGGCCGCACGTCCGCTATTCGGAGAGTTGAGCTGCCTGATGATTCCGGGGGAATCATTCGGCCTGCGGACGGGAGCGGGCGGTGTCCGAACGGGAACGGGCCTGGTAGTCGTCCCCGGACGCGCCTCCTTCTTCTGCAATACCTTCGGGGTGGGCTGCGGCCTGTAGACCGGAGGGGCGACCAGCTGCCTCTTCACTTCCGCCCCGCTCACCATTTTAGGCTGCATCGCACTCGACCCGTTCCGGGGTCTATAGGTGGCGGGCGCTGCCAGTCGCGCCGCGTCAACCTTCGATTGGACTGCCGGCGGCCTGGCTTGTGCCATCTTCGGCTGCACCGACTTCGGCTGCGGGCGATAGACCGGGGGCGCGGTGGGCCTGCGCGACGACTGGCCCGCTCTCGGTTGCTGACCGCCCGCCGCCTTCGTCTGCAAGACTTCGGGCGCGCGTTGAGAGTGGTAGACCGGAGGGGCGGACGGCTGCTTCTTCGCCGGCGAGGCTATCGCCGCCTTCGTCTGCGCGACACCTGGGACGGGCGACTTGCCGGGCTGCCGCCCGGTCGGGTACATGGCGACGCGTTTGTGTGAGAGCGCCTTCTTGCGGGGATTCATGAGCCTTGGCCCTACTTATTCTGCGTCGCCGAGCCTCCGCACGACCGAGGTCAGAGCGGCCTTCTCGCCCATGCGGTCGGCCTCGGCTTCGAGCGCGTGATCCTGCACGACGGCGACGCCGCCGCCGAAGGGGTTCTGCACACGCCCCATCTTCTGCTGGACGACGTGCCAAAGCTCGTGGCCGAGAACCTTCTGCCCTTGAAGTGTGTGCGGGTTGTAGTGGCCGGGTGCGAAGTGGATGTTCGTGCCCCAGGTGTAGGCGATGGCCCCGATGCGCGAGGCTTCGTGGCCGACGTGGACGCGCACCTGCGAGAAGTCTTCGCCGAAGGCCGCCTCCATCTTCGCGCGCACCTCAGAGGGGAGCGGCTGGCCGCCCGTCTTCGGTTGGAGCGAGACGCGGAAGGCGTCAATGCCGGAGTCGCTCTTACGCTGAACGGTCTGCGCCGCGGCGACACGCGCCGACGGATTGGCGGCGTGACCCTGGACGACGCCGCGCTGTCGCGCCGCGGCCTCTCGATGCGCCGCCGCATGCAGCGCGACCAGACGGTTGTAGAGAGCGCGCGTCCCGCCGATGAGGTTGGCTTGAATCGTCCCCGAAGCGGAGCCGACGTCGCCCGGTTCGGCTTCGCGCCGCAGCGCCGCGCCGTGAAGTTTCGGCTGCACGGCCTGGGCCGGGGCGTGCGCGTGAGCCGTCGGC
>JALZHC010000553.1 GCA_030914105.1 Acidobacteriota bacterium | reverse complement strand
TCGGATGCCAGAAGACCAACCCCGCGCCGTAAGCCTCCTGAATCGAGAAGAGGTCAAGCTCGCGGCCCAGGCGGCGGTGGTCGCGCCGCTCCGCCTCCTCGCGCTGCCTGACCCAGGCGTCAAGTTCTTCCTGCGTGGCGAAGGCCGTGCCGTAGATGCGCTGCATCTGCGGTCGCTCGGAGTCGCCCATCCAGTAAGCGCCGGACAAGCTGAGAAGCTTGAACGCCTTCAGGCGGTTCGTGTTCGGCACGTGCGGGCCGAGGCAGAAGTCTATGAAGGGCGAGCCTTCAATGTAGTAGACGCTTACCTCCTCGCCGCCCTTGTCGGCAATCAGCTCGCACTTCAGAGGCTCCTCGCGCCCCTCGAAAATCCGGAGCGCCTCCCCTTTGGAAATCTCTTCGCGGCGGTAGGCGAGGTTCCGCTTCGCAAGCTCGCGCATCCGCTTCTCGATGACGGGCAGGTCTTCTTCGGTGAGCTGGCGCGGCGCGATCACGTCGTAGAAGAAGCCGTAGCGTGGGTCGTCCAGGAGAGCCGGGCCGACGCCGAGCTTGGTGCCGGGGAAGAGGTCGAGCACGGCAGCCGCGAGCAGGTGCGCGGTCGAGTGGCGGATAACGTCGAGACCTTCGAGCGTGCCCGGAAGCACCGGCTCGACCTCGACCGTCCCGCCGTTCGACGCGGCCTCGGCGAGCGGAAACGAAAGGTCAACCTCGCGCCCGTTCACGCGGGCGGCGAGCGCGCGCTTGGCCGCGTCTCGGTCGAAAGCCTTGAGCGCCTCGGCCACGGTCGCGGAGTCAGCGACCTGCGCCGACTGCCCGCCCTTCAACTGTACGTTAATCTCGCTCATCGCACGTCCCCCTCCGCTTCAGCCGAAAACTCATCACGTTATGAAAGCCCGCCGCAGTCCTGTGACTGCGCGTCGAGCGCCACGCGACGTTTCGGCCTCCAGCGAAGAGAGGCTTCAAACCAGATGTGTCTTTCCCGAAAGGGATTGACTGACTCGGATCGGATTCGACAGAAGCGCCCTCGCCGCCTGCAAGGCCCCGGCACGCGTGGCGTGCGGCCACAGGTCATTTAAAATCGAAACGTCGTTCGCGTTCGCGTCAACATCGTTTCTGGCTCAGGACTTACGGAGCTAACTGTCGAAAGATTGAAACCGGCAAGCCGCTCGGCGGGTTCGGGCCGCCGACGCCTGCCGCGTCAAGGTTCTTCATTCCTGACGCCGTAAATTTTACCAAAGCCGCGCGAGAAGTCAATTTCACGCGGAGGTCATAGACGAACCGTGGCGACCGATCTCTCGTCTCTCGCGTCGCGGGTCTCTGGCGTCGCCGGCGCGGCGCGCGTCGCACCGGTCGCGGCTTAAACTTTTTGACGGCGGCGGGTATGCTTTCCTCTCAGATTCATGCGCGAGTCAGATTCATGCGCGAGGGTTGCGAGTGGTTTCGTGCGTGCGCGTGCGCGCCGAAGGGGACGTCTTGATGAGTAAGCTGAACCGGAGGAAGTTCATCGGCACGGCCATCGCCGCCACAGGCGCTCTGGCCGTCGGCGCGCAGACGCCGCGTGCGGCGAGGATGCGCGAGATGCTCGTCTACGTCGGCACGTACACGTCGGGCAAGAGCGAGGGGATTTATCTCTTCCGCCTGAGCCTCTCTTCGGGCGAGATGAAACAGGTCGGCACGACGCGCGGCGTCGTCAATCCTTCGTACCTGACGCTCGACCGCGCACGCCGACACCTCTACGCCGTCAACGAGGTCGAAGAGTTCGCGGGCAAAAAGAGCGGGGCCGTCAGCGCCTTCGCCGTTGAGCGGACGACGGGCGCGCTGCGCTTCCTGAACCAGCAGCCCTCGCTCGGCGGCGCGCCCTGCTATGTCTCTCCGGACGCGGCGGAGAAGTTTCTGCTGGTCGCCAACTACGTCGGCGGCAACGTCGCCGTGCTCCCTTTGCGCGGCGACGCCGGCCTCGGCGAGGCGACAGACGTGAAGCAGTTTCAGGGTTCGGGCGTGAACCGCGAACGGCAGGAAGGCCCGCACGCACACTGCATCCTGCACGATCGGACGGGCCGGCACATCTACTCCTGCGACCTCGGCACGGACAAGATTATGGTCTACCGCCTCGACGCGAAGGCCGGGAAGCTCATCCCGAACGAGCCGCCCTGGGCGCAAGTGAAGCCGGGCGCGGGGCCGCGCCACCTGACCTTTCATCCCGGCGGGAGATACGCCTACTTGACGAACGAGTTGGATTCGACCGTCACGGCCTTCGAGCACGACCCCGCGCGCGGCACGCTCAGAGAGATTCAGACCACGCCCGCGCTCCCCGCAGATTTCAAGGGCGCGAACACGTGCGCCGACATACACCTCTCGCCCGACGGCAAGTTCCTCTACTGCTCCAACCGCGGCCACGACAGCATCGCGGCCTTCCGCGTTGACCCGCGAGCCGGCACGCTCGCCCTCGTCTCACATACGCCGACCGAAGGCAAGACGCCGCGCAACTTCGCCCTCGACCCGACCGGCGCTCTCCTGCTCGTGGCTAACCAGAACTCCGACACAATCGTCGCCTTCCGACGCGACGCAAAGACAGGACGGCTCACGCCCGCAGGGCAGGTCGCCGAAGTGCCCTCGCCCGTCTGCCTGAAATTGATCGCGCCCTTCTCCTAACGTCTGTCGCGCCGGCTTACAAAACTTTACACAACGCTGACGAATTCTTGACTCGCCGTGGCGGCGCTTTAAGGCATCCAAACGTCATGACCGTTTGCCGCGGGAGGAGTCCGCCGCGGGCTTCAGCATCCGCGATGGCGTCGGTCAGGCTTCATTCCAGACGTTCGGCGGTAATGATGAAAATATTCAAGGCGTTCGGTGCAGTCGCTTTCACAGTTCTAACGCTTGCGCTCACGGCGCACGGCCAGACGACGGCGGGGCAGGGCAAGGCCGTCACGAGTGGCAAAGCCGTTGACGTGGCCGCGATAGTCCGGGCCTTCACGGCGAAGGAGACGGAGTTCCGGCGCGCGCTCAACGGCTACACGTTCACGCGCGACGCGCTCGTCCAGACCATCGGCGTCGGCGGCGAGGTCACGGGCGAGTACCAGCGCACGTCGCAGTTCACCTTCGACGACGTCGGCAACCGCTTCGAGCGCATCACGCACTTCCCCGTCCCGACGCTCACCGAAGTCTCCTTCACGAACGAAGACCTCGAAGACCTCGGCGGCGTCCAGCCCTTCGCGCTCGAAGCCTCGAAGATAGACAAGTACAACTTCACATACGTCGGCACGGAGAAGGTTGACGAGCTGAACACGTACGTCTTCGACGTGTCGCCGAAGGTGATGCCGAAGAAGGAGAGCGAGCGCTTCTTCCAGGGGCGCGTGTGGGTTGACGACCGCGACCTGCAAATCGTCAAAGTGCGCGGCAAGGGCGTGCCCGAAGGCAAGCAGCGCTTCCCAACCTTCGAGACCTACCGCCAGCAGATAGACGGCAAGTTCTGGTTCCCGACCTACACCTCGGCGGACGACGACCTCGTCTTCCCCGAAGGCCCGGTCGTCCACATCCGCATGGTCGTCCGGTACACGAACTACAAACGCTTCCAAGGCAAGGTGCGCGTCGTCGAAGAGGGCGAGCCGGGCGAGGTCGGGGAGCCTTCGCCCGTGCCCGCGCCGCCGCGCCCGAAGCCCTGACGCCTTCGGGCCGGCCCGCCAGACATGCACAAAGAGAGG
>JALZHC010000552.1 GCA_030914105.1 Acidobacteriota bacterium | reverse complement strand
CCCGACGCCGATGTCGAAGGCGTCCAGAGCCAGAATGAAGTTCAGAAGCCCCGCGACCTCCAGAAAGACGTTGCCGTATTCCGCAGTGGAGAGCTGCGGGTGCTCCGTGACGGCGAGGCCCATGAACTTGGAGCCGAGGCACAGTATGCCCGACCCCATGTCGCAGAAGCCGAAGAGGATCGAGAGCAGCCCCTCGCTCGTATCCTTCAGGCTGTAGAGATGTCCGCCCAGAGCCGCGCCCGCAAGGAACATTAGAAGGACTGTCGCGCCGCCCAGTGCGCCCCTCAGAACTCTGCCCTGCCCAAGGTGGCCCAGGCCTGGGACGAGCCAGCCGAAGAGCGCCAACAGCCAGGCCTTCGCGGGGTTACTCTTTGTCTCTGTTCCCAAGAATCTTTCCTCTCTCTGCCTGCGCCCTCTGACTTCTCCTTCCCTTGGAGGGTCAGAGCTTGACGGGGAATGTTATCGGACGCGTGGAAGCCCGGCTCAGTCCGCCAGAACCTTTTAAAAGCTCCCGAACGCGCAAATTCTAGTAGAGCAGATAATCCGCGCGCGCAGACATGTATGTCAACTGCCCTTCCTTCCAGGACTCTTCAATCGTCTCGAGCGAATCACCACGCTCCAAAGCCTTGCGCAAAGCGTCCGTGCCCGAGATCACGTCGAAAGGGTTCTTGTCGTAGACGTACTCGTAAGGCGGCTCCTTCCAGCGGAAATCCTCTCCGTACATGTCGAAGCAGGATTTCACGACCGAGACCCCCGTCAAAACGGGCCTGAACTCTTCCCTCTCGAGGACGTGTATCTGCACGCCGCCGCAGGCCCTCCCGGCGTGCTTCTGAAACGTCGGCATGAAGCCGGTCGGGCGGAATTTGACGCCCGGCAGGCCGTAAGCTTCGAGCCGGCGCGCAAGAGCTTGCGCGTCCACGTAAGGCGCGCCCACAAGCTCGAAAGGGCGTGTCGTCCCGCGCCCTTCCGAAACTTGCGTGCCTTCCAGATGCACAGAGCCTGGGAAGACTTTAGTCGTGTCCGGCGTCGGCATGTTCGGCGAAGGGATGACCCAGGGCACTCCCGTCTCTTCAAACCAAAGCTCGCGCGCCCAGCCCTCCATCGTGACTACTTCCAGCTCGCAGCCGATGCCCCAGTGCTCGTTGAACATCCTTGAGAGCTCGCACGCAGTCATCCCGTGGCGCGTGGGCACGGGGAACTGCCCCACGAAGGACTCGAACCCGCGCTCAAGCACGTTCCCCTCCACAGACACGCCGCCGATCGGGTTCGGCCTGTCGCAGACCACGACGCGCTTGCCGAGCCGACGCGCGGCGCGCATGCAGTTGGCGATCGTGTAGACGAAAGTGTATATGCGGCAGCCTACGTCCTGCAGGTCGCAGACGAGCACGTCCACCTCTTCGAGCATCTGCTCGGTCGGCTCGCGCGTCTCGCTGTAGAGAGAGTAGACCGGAAGCCCCGTCTCCGCGTCCCTCGCGTGCTCGGTCTCGACCATGTTGTCCTGCACGTCGCCGCGTATCCCGTGCTGCGGCCCGAAGAGAGTCGTCAGCTTGACCCCTTCCAGGGACTTCAGAAGGTCTGCCGAGTGCCTTAAATCGTGGTCTACCGAGGCCTGATTGCAGACTAGGCCCACGCGCGCACCACGGATTAAGTCGAGCCTTGACTCGCAAAGCTTCTCGATGCCTAAGACCGTCCTCCGACCTCTCTTCACAGACGCTCTCCCCCGAAAGATTTGGAAAACCTGTGCGGACACTGAAACACAGACTCGAACCCTTTGAACAGAGATTGAACAGAGACTCGAAATCTCGTGCGATACTTAACTACCGACGTTATCGGACGCGAAGGCGCGGGCCGCCTCCACGAACGCTTCAAAGAGCGTGCGCGAGAGCGTGTCCTTCTCCCAGCCCAACTCCGGGTGCCACTGAACCCCGACCGCCCAGCGTCCTCTACGCGTCTCCTCGACCGCCTCGACCAGGCCGTCGGCGCTCCAGGCCGTCGCCTGCAAGTCTCGCCCGATCACTTCGAGCGCCTGATGGTGGTGGCTGTTGACTAAGACGCTCTCGCCGCCCTGCAGGCGTGACAGAAGACTCTCGGCACGTAGCTTCACACGGTGCGAGGGCCTCTCGCGCGGCGCGCCCTGCTCGTGCTTGAGCGCCGTGGGGACTTCCGAAGCGATGTCCTGTATGAGCGTGCCCCCGCGCGAGACGTTCAGAATCTGCATGCCATAGCAGATGCCCAGAAGCGGCATGCCCCTCTGCTCGCAAGCCTCAAGCAGGAGCAGGTCTGTCGCGTCGCGCAGAGGGTGCACGCTGCCGAGTCTCTGCCGAGGCTCGCGCCCGTAGAGCTGCGGGTCTACGTCCGAGGCGCTGCCGGGCAGCAGAACCGCGTCGAGCCTCTGCGCGAGCGCGCCGACGAACTCGCGCGCAGGGATGAGCGGCACGTGCAAAGGCACTCCGCCCGCGGCCTCGACCGCCTCGCTGTAGAAGCGTGCGAGGTAGAACCTCTCTGTCTCAAGCTCCTGGCGCAGTGTGATGCCTATCAGAGGTCTCCGCTCGGCCATACTTAAAGCAAACGCCCCCTCGCGTCTCATCATAACCTAAAACGCTCCGAGCCTCCGAACGCAGACGCCCCGACGCGCCCCTCTCGCGCGCCCCGCCCGCGCGTCTCAGAGGGGCTTCCCGCTCCCTCTGGCGCTTCGCTTGACTTCCCTTCTCGCCAGTTTCTATAGTGCCTTGCCAACGATGAGTCATATGGAGAGAGAGCTTCGAAGCACGACCGTCCTGCTCGTGCGCCGCGCCGGGCACGTCGCGCTCGCCGGCGACGGCCAGGTCACTCTGGGCGATACGGTCATGAAGAGCGGCGCGCGCAAAGTCCGACGCCTCTACAACGACAAAATCCTCGCCGGCTTCGCAGGGGCCAGCGCCGACTCCTTCTCGCTCCTCACGCGCTTCGAGGGTAAGCTCGAACAGTACCACGGAAACCTCGAACGCGCCGCCATCGAGCTGAGCAAGGAGTGGCGCACAGACAAAATCCTGCGCCACCTCGAAGCCCTCCTCATCGTCGCAGACGAGCGCAGCTCATTCCTCCTCTCCGGCAACGGCGACGTCATCGCGCCCGACGGCGGCGCGCTCGCCATAGGCTCCGGCGGCCCCTACGCGCTCGCAGCCGCGCGCGCCCTCCTCGAACACACCGAGATGAGCGCGCGCCAGATCGCCGAGCAGGCCCTGCGCATCGCCGGCGAAATCTGCATCTACACGAACCAGAACATCGTCATCGAGGAGATTGGAGAGCAGTAGACAGAAGGTCAGTAGCCAGCAGCCGGTAGAAAAACCCTTTGCCTTCTACCGCGCGCCGGCTGCCGAGCCTTCACAATTATCTTGAAAGACGGAGTAACCCGGCACTGAAACGCCGTGACCGGCGAAATAAAGAAACCTGCTGACTACTGTCTACTGCCTACTGGCTACTGCTTTATGGTCATCTACCTTTCAGGCGAGGTCGAAGAGGAGGCGAGGCTCGACGAGCTGACGCCGCGCCAGATCGTCGAGCAGCTCGACAAGCACGTCGTCGGTCAGCACGCGGCCAAGCGCGCCGTCGCCATCGCGCTCCGCAACCGCGTCCGGCGCCAGAAGCTCCAGCCCGACATGGCCGCCGACGTGATGCCCAAAAACATCATCATGATCGGCTCCACGGGCGTCGGCAAGACCGAGAT
>JALZHC010000086.1 GCA_030914105.1 Acidobacteriota bacterium | reverse complement strand
GCAGCGGCCCGTCGCGCGGCTCTCGCCCGTGCGCGTGTCGAGCAGGTGAACGGTGCCGTCGTCGCCGCCCGCCGCGATCACTTCGCCGGAGGGCGAGTAGGTGAGGGCGCGAATCTGGTGCTCGAACGTTTTAAGGATTCGACCTTCGCCGCCCTGCGCGTCCCAGGCGCGGACGGCCCTGTCGCTGCTGCCGGAGGCGACCCAGCGACCGTCGGGCGAGAAGGCGACCGCCGAGACGTAGAAGGCCGTGGCGTCCTCGCCGCGACACTTGCCGAGCACGCGCGCCTCGCCCGTCCGTATGTCCCAAAGGCGCACGACGCCGTCGTTGCCGCCGGAGGCGACCGACTTGCCGTCGGGCGAGAAGGCGACGGAGCGGACTGCCGCGCCGCACGTCCCCAAGATTCCGTACTTGACCGGAACCTCGGTCGGCGCAGTAACCACGGCGCTCCTCGTTCCGTCGGGCTGCAACTCGTCCGAGTCGTGCGCGCCGTCCGAGTCGTGCGCGCTGTCTGAGTCGTGCGCGTCGTGCGCGTCGCCTTCGCCGGTCTGATGGACGATTGTGTCGGCGAGCGTGAAGGGCGCTTGCGCGGCCTCGTGGAGCGCGCGGCGCATCTCGGCGGCGTTGGCGTAGCGGTCGCGGATTTCGAGCGACATCGCGCGCGTGATGACGGCGGAGATGGCCGGCGAGATTTGCGGGTTCAGGTGGTGCGGCGGGTCGAGCGGGTCGGGGCGGCCAGACCAGACGTGGAAGGCGCGCGTGCCGGCGTCGCGCGGGATGACGCCGGTCATCAGGTGGTAAAGGGTCGCGCCCAGAGAGAAGAGGTCGCTGCGCGCGTCGGTCGGCTCGTTGAAGACGCGCAGCAGCTCGTCGTAGTTGATCATGTTGAGGACTTCTATCCAGCGCTGGTCGGCGTGGAGCACCTGTTCGAGCGGGGCGTAGCCGGGCGTGTAGCCGAGTATGCTCTGGTTGCTGTCAACGCTCGACATCTGCCCGGCCTTGCCCTTCGCCAGCCCGAAATCGAGGAGCACGATGTCGCCCTCGTTCGTCAGCTTCAGGTTCGCCGGCTTGATGTCGCGGTGGATAATGGGCGTCGGCTCGTGTTTGTGCAGGAAGCCGAGCGCGCCGAGGAGGATGTCGGCCCAGTGCAGAACGTCGGCGGGGAAGAACGGGCCGCCGCGCGCCCTCAGCATCTGCATCAAGTCCTGGCCGGGGATGTACTCCATCACGAGGAAGAGGCCGTTCTTCAGCGAGAAGTAGTCGGTCACTTTCGGCAGGGCCGCGTGGCGCAGGTGGGCCAGCAGCGTCGCCTCGCGCTTGAAGTAGTAGCGGTGCTCGTCCGTCTCGGCGAAGGTCTGTTTGATGGCGACGGGTGAGTTGAACTTCACGTCGAGCGCCTCCCAGACCGCGCCCATCCCGCCCTCGCCGAGCTTGCGGACGATGCGGTAACGCTCAATCAGAACCATCTCGGGTGCCAGCATGAGCCTAATCCTAACGCAGACCGGAGTGCGCCGCCGAAGACTAAAGTGTGCGCCCGCTGAAGGAGCGTGCGGCGGCGAAGACGCGGGGGAGCGTCGCCCGCAAGCTGAGATATTACGCGAGCGCGGGGTTGAGTCAAGGGTTATGTGCGCGGGCCGGCGCGGCGGAAAATTGGGTTGACATCGCGCGGCGGCGGTCTATAATCCCCGAACCTACCGGAGTTTCAGAGCCGCTGCGGTCGGGCGCGGCTCGTCACCAACATTCGCCGCCGCGCTCTTATTTCACCTCTGGTGGTACTTGACGAAAATCAGACGGGCCGCGCGGGCCTCGCGCGACTGACCGCGCGAGCCTCGAGGGAGGCGCGCTCGTCCAGCCGCCTTTCGGCGGCGGGCGCTGTCGCCGAGCCGGGGCCGGGAACTTTTTGATGCTGCTCGAAGAGGGGAAGATCATCCGCGGGAGCTACACGGTCGAGCGCTTCCTCGGCGAGGGGGCGTTCGCCGAGGTCTACCGCGTCAACCATCGCATCCTCGGTCGCCAGGCGATGAAGGTCTTCAAGAACCAGGGGACGATTGAGGAGACGATGGAGGCGCTCGGCGAGGCGATCACGCTCTCGAACCTGCGCCACCGAAACATCATCCGCGTCTTCGACGCCGACATCATGGAGACGCCAGTCGGCAACCGCGGCTTCTTCACGATGGAGTTCATGGCGGACGGGACGCTCCAGCGGTTCTGGATGTCGCACGGCGAAGACTTCGTCCCCGTCGAGACTGCCGTGGAGATCGGGCGGCAGGTCTGCCACGGGCTGGCGCTGGCGCACTCGGACGACCCGCCGATGGTTCACCGCGACATCAAGCCGCAGAACATTCTGGTCGGCTACGACGCCGAAGGGTTGCGCGCCTGCGTCAGCGACTTCGGACTCGCCAAGCACGTCAACCCGCTCAAGCTTCTGGCGAGCGTGCGCGGCACGCGCTGCTTCAAAGCGCCGGAGACGTTCCGCGACCCGATGAGCGACTCCTGCGCCGGCGACGTGTGGGCCGTCGGCCTCACGCTCTACCTGCTCCTGACAGACCGCTTCCCCTTCGCCGGCCAAGACCACGACTCGCTCGACCTCCGCTGCTTCGAGAAGCCGATGACGCCGCCGAGCCACCACAACATCCGCGTCGACCCGGAGCTGGATCGTGTTCTCTCTCGCGCCCTCTCCGTCCGAAAGCAGGGGCGCTACCAGAACGCGATGGAGCTGCTCGCCGACCTCGACGCGTGGGAGCCGCGGCCCGTCGAGTCGCAGGCGCAGCTCAAGGAGTTGGCCGCGGCCCGCAGCTCGAAGAGCACCTTCAACGAGGAGGACGAGAGGGAAGCGCGCCGCATGGCGATGCAGGCCGTGCAGCTCTCAAGGCAGCGCGGCAAGCTCACGGAGGCCGCAGACCTGATGGAGGAAGCCTTCAACCGTTGGCCGGAGCTGCGCGAAGAGTACGAGCGTCACGTCAAGTTCTGGCGCTCAGGCATCCTTTATCACTAACGGGCGAGCGCCGCGCGCGAGGACGAGTGCCGGCAGATGAAACGTCGTAAGAACCGGAGCCGGGAAGGTGGCTTGAAGCGCGAGGGCGGCCTGCGCGAAGTGCGGCAGTTCGCGCTCTCGGTCGAATACCGCGGCGAGGCGGGCGCGCCGACGGCCTTGATCGAGGAGAGCCTGGGCCGGCTCGTCGAGGCGTTCATGTTCCCGAACGGCGAGGGCCTCCGGCGGCTCGACGCGGAGTCGGCCCCCGAAGAGATGGCCTCGTTCCTCGTCTGCCTGCTGCGCGACGTGGGCACTGGACTCTGGCGCATGCGCGAAAGGATGGTCGAGCCGCAGGGCGGCGAGCCTCTGCCGGAAATGCGCCGCGCTTATCGCCACCTCGAAGCGCTCATGGACACGCTGGCGCAGATGGGCGTCCGCATCCAGGGCCACACCAACGAGCAGGTTCCCGCCTGCGGTATCTACGCCCTCAAGGCCGTCGCCTACGAGCCGACGCCGGGCCTCGTGTGCGAGCGAGTCATCGAGACGATCAAGCCGACGATCTACTTCGGCAGTCAGGTCATACAGGTGGGCGAGGTCGTCGTCGGGACGCCGCTCACCTCCGGCTGAAGCAGAAGATGCGTGACCTTGAGCACAGCACCTCCGAGGGGCTGCTTGAGCCTTTGCTCGCGGCGGCGCGGCCAGAGCTGTACCGCGCCAACGCCTTCCGCATCCTCGGCCTGCCCGTGGACGCCACCGAGCGCAGCATCAAGCGACAGGCCGAGCGCGTCCAGCTCATGGAGAAGTTCGGCGGCGAGGGCGCGCTGCGCACCGTCGGCCCTCTGCCCTTGAACCCCGACCCCGGCCTCGACGACATACGCGACGCCATCCATCGCCTCACCAGCCCTGAGCGACGCCTCTTCGACGAGTTCTTCTGGTTCTGGCCCGCCGAGTCGGGCGGAGGCGGTGAAGACCCCGCGCTCGCCGCGCTCGCCAAGCACGACCTCCGGGCGGCGACCGAGATTTGGTACGCACGGGCCGAGTCGGACGAGCACGGACTCGCCACGCACAACGTCGCCGTTCTCTACCACGCGGCGGCGCTCGACCTCGAGTACATCCCGGAGGTCAAGCCGCTCTCGGCAGACCTGCGCAAGCTCCAGAGCGCCTACTGGCTCGAAGCCTTCGCGCGCTGGCGAAAGGTTCTTGAGGACGAGCGTTTCTGGCGTCGGCTGGAGGCGCGCGTCGTCGAGTTGGACGACCCGCGCCTGACGCCGGAGGCGGCGCGCCAGTTGCGCGAGGCGCTGCCGCTCCTGCTGCTCTTAATCAACGCGCACCTCGCCGTGCGCGCCGTGGGCGAGGCCGACAACGACGAGGCCGAGCGGCAGCGGCAGTTGATGCGTCGTTCGGGCTTCGACGAGGAGACAGTCGAGGCGGCGCTGCGGCGCGCGTGCGAGGAGGTCGTCGAGCGCGTGCGGACGATGTGCGTCGCCTCGGAGCCGGAGGCCGAGGCCGACCCGAAGCGTGCGGGCGAGGTGACGCGGCGTTTGCTCGAAGAGTCGGGCACGCTCATCAAAGAGGTCGAGAACCTTCTGGCGGACGACGACGGCCTCTCCGACAGCCTGCGCGACGAGGTGGCCGTCTGCGCGCTCAACTGCCTCGTTACCTTCGGGCGGCAGCCCGGTGCCTGGCGCGCGGCGCTCGAACTGCTCGAACGCACGCGCCCCTTCGCCAAAAGCTCCGGCGTGCGCGAGCGCGTTGACGACCTGCGCGCGCACCTCCTGCGCTCGGCCTACCAGCCGGAGAAAGCGGAGGCGGCGGGGCTGGAAACACTCTGATGCGATGACGAAGAGTCTGATGCGAGGATGAAGAGTATGACGCGGATGACCGTGGACTTCGGCATTGATCTGGGCACGACCAACAGCGCCGTCGGCGTGCTTCGCGGCGGCGAGGTCGAGATCATCAAGAACAACGAGAGCATGGAGTACACGCCGTCGGCGGTCTTCATCGACCGCAACGGCGCGCTCGTCGTGGGCCGCCGCGCCAAGGAGCGGCTGGAGACAGACCCGCAGAACGCCTACGCCGAGTTCAAGCTCCAGATGGGGACGAACGCCGAGCAGGTCTTCGCGCGCTCAGGTCGGCGCATGAAGCCCGAAGAGCTTTCGGCGGAAGTCTTGAAGTCGCTCAAGGAGGACGTGAAGCAGCGGCTCGGCGAAGAGATGAACGCCGCGGTCATCACGGTGCCGGCGGCCTTCGACCTTCCGCAATGCAAGGCGACCGAGACCGCCGCGCAGCTTGCCGGCATCACCTTCAGCCCGCTCGTGCAGGAGCCGATTGCCGCCGCCACGGCCTACGGCTTCCACCGCAACCAGGATAAGAAGGTCTTCTGGCTCGTCTACGACCTCGGCGGCGGCACCTTCGACGCCGCCGTGATGCAGGTCAGCGAGGGCGTCATCCAGGTCGTCAACCACGGCGGCGACAACCACCTCGGCGGCAAGCTCATTGACTGGGCCATCGTCGAGCAGTTGCTCATCCCGGCGCTCACGCGCGAGCACCGCCTGACCGACTTCCGCCGCGGCAACCCGAAGTGGGGCAAGGCCATCGCCAAGCTGAAGATGGCCGCCGAGCAGTCGAAGATTCGCGCCTCGCGCGAGCAGACCACCGAGATCGTCATCGACTCGCTCTGCCTCAACGACAACGGCGACCCCGTCGACTTCGAGTACGAGCTTCGCAAAGCCGACGTGGAAAGGATGGCCGAACCGTTCATCCTGCGCTCGGTCAACATCTGCCGCAAGGTTCTCTCCGAGCGCAAGCTCGGCGTGGGCCACGTCGAGAAGGTCATCCTCGTCGGCGGCCCGACGCTGACGCCCTACCTGCGCGAGCGACTCGCCGACCCCAAAGAGGGACTCGGCATCCCGCTCGACTTCAGCGTTGACCCGCTGACGATTGTCGCGCGCGGCGCGGCCATCTACGCCGGCATGCAGCGCAACGAGAACGCCATCACTGTGCCCGCGAGCGCCGGGCAGTACGCGCTCGACCTCTCCTACAAGCCCATCGGCCTCGACCCGGAGTTCGACCTCGGAGGCCGCGTCATCACCGCCGACGGAGAGAGCCTCGACGGCTTCACCGTCGAGTTCATCAACGACGGCGCGCAGAAGCCCTGGCGCAGCGGTCGCATCCCCGTGCGCTCGGACGGCTCCTTCATGGCGAAGCTCTGGGCCGAGCAGGGACGGCAAAACACCTTCCGCATCGACCTGCGCGACGCCTCAGGCAGCACCGTTGCCGTCACGCCCGACAGCCTCGAATACGGCTTCGGCATGGCTCCCGACGACCCGCCGCTCATCCACTCCGTCGGCGTCGCGCTCGCCAACAACGAGGTGCGCGTCTTCTTCGAGAAGGGCACGCCGCTGACGGCTCTCATCCCCGTCCGCAAGCGCTTCGTGCAGAAGCTCGCCTACCGCGTCGCCAAGGGGCAGGAGGGCGCGGCCATCCGCATCCCCGTCGTCGAGGGCGAGCACCGGAAGGCCGACCGCAACCGTCTCATCGGCTACCT
The DNA here is from genome assembly GCA_030914105.1 of Acidobacteriota bacterium. Taxonomy (GTDB): domain Bacteria; phylum Acidobacteriota; class Blastocatellia; order Pyrinomonadales; family Pyrinomonadaceae; genus QHXN01. The sequence goes on along the minus strand of JALZHC010000086.1, from coordinate 3,046 downwards.
CGAAATCCCCGGCTCGCAGATCAAGCGCGACCTGCCCGCCGGCACCGAGGTCGAAGTCACCATCGAGATCAACCAGTCGCGGCTCGTGCGCACCAAAGCCTTCATCGCGCTTCTGGGCGAGCAGAGCGAGGAGTTCAAGACCGAGCTCAACATGGAGAAGAGCGTCCCCGACCCTTCGGAGATGGAGAAGGAGATTGAGCAGGAGAAGCGCCGGCTCGAAGAGGTGCGCGACAAACTCCACGCCACGGGCGACGCGCGCGCCGTCCCCATTCTGGAGAGGATCGAGGGCGAGAAGATGGTCGAGGAGGTCGAAAGCTCGCTCGACGCGGCGCGCGTTGACCGCGACGCCGCCGACAAATGCCAGAACGGCCTGCTCAACCTCAAGGCGACCGTGGACGAGCTGGAGGAGGCGCTGACCATCCCCGGCCTTCTGGTCGAAGCGCAGGAGATGATTGACTGGACGGAGGAGGCCGTCATGAAGCTCGGCAAGCCGCTCGACCAGCGCAAGTTCGAGCAGATGAAGAGCGAGCTTTTGCTGGCGATGAACGCGCGCCGGGTCAACCCCGAAGACATCACGCGCAAGATTGACCAGATGGACTCGCTCCGCCTCGCCGTCCTGATGGCCCACATCGATTGGTGGGTCGGCTACTTCCTTCGCCTCGAAGAGGCGCGCGAGCAGATGACCAACCAGGCGCTCGCCGAGCAGCTCTTCGCGCAGGGGCGCAGAGCCATCGAGTCGAAGGGGGGCGACATCGAGGGCGTGAAGAGTGCGTGTCGCCAGCTCGTGCAGCTTCTGCCGCCGCGGCAGCAGCAGGTGGTCGGGCGCTTCAAGAGCACGCTCATGTGAGGCGGCGAGTCGCGTCGAGGAAAGATGAGACAACCTATCAAGACGGTCGGGCTTCACCCGTCAATGCTTCTGGCGTGGCACATCGCCAACACCGAGGCCTGCCTATCGGGCGCGCAGTTCATCGAACCCGTCCACTTCCTCCTGGCGGCGCTGATGATCCTCGACGACAACTACGCGCAGGCTGCCGAGATGCTCGGACTCCCGCCCGAAGCATTAAAGGCCGTGGCCGAGGTCGCCGCCCAGAGCCGCGCGGCGCTGGAGATGTCGGACGATGAAGTGACGGCTGCGCGCCGAAGGCTGCGCCACGACCTTTCACAGCGCGGCGAGCCGACGCCGCTCCGCAAGCTCAGCCGCTCGACCGAGTCGAGCTACCTCTTCCAGAAGGCCGCGCGCCGCATGGTCAGGACGGGCGGCGACCAGCTCTCGCTCTCGCACCTGCTCGACACGCTCGCCGAAGACCTGCCCGCCGAAGCCGCGCCTTACGTCCGCGCCGCGCCGCGCACTTCGCTCCCGACCTCTTCCGGCACGCGTTACGACCTCGGCATCTTCGAGCTTTCCGAAGAGGCCGCGCCAGCCGAGACGGGGCGGCCCGCGCCGGAGGGGAGCGAGCGCGCGAGCAGAACCCCGGTCATCGACGAGATGGGGCGCGACCTGACGGCGCTGGCGCGCGCGGGCCGCCTGACGCCGGTCGTCGGGCGCGGGGCGGAGATGACGGCCATCGCGCGCTACCTGCAACGCACCTCGAAGCGCAACGTCATCATCACGGGCGCGGCTGGCGTCGGCAAGACCGCGGTCGTCGAGGGACTCGCGCAGCGTTTGGTCGGCGACGAGATGCCCGACTTCCTGCGCCGCCTGCGCATCGTGCAGCTCAGCGTGGCCGACCTCGTCTCCGGCGCGAAGTACCGCGGCGACATGGAGCAGCGCGTACAGGCGGTCATTGACGAAGCCGTCGCCGACCCGCACCTCGTCCTCTTCTTCGACGAGATACACCTGATGATGAAGGCCGGCGCGTCGGGGGGCGCGCCGATGGACATCGCCAACCTTCTGAAGCCCGCGCTCGCACGCGACGACTTCCGCTGCATCGGCGCGACGACCGACGAGGAGTTCGAGCGTTATATAAAGGACGACGCGGCCTTCATGCGCCGCTTCCAGGTGCTGCGCCTCGGCGAGCCTTCGGAATCGGAGGCGCTCGCCATCTGCCGCGAGTGGGCGCGCAGGCTCGAAGCCATCCAGCAGGTCTCGGTCGAGCCGGAGGCGGTCGAGGCGGCGGTCTCGCTCTCGGCGCGACTCATCCGCGGGCGCTCGCTCCCCGACAAGGCGATTGACCTTCTGGAAAATGCCGCCGCCTACGTCAAGGTCGCCACGCTCTCCTTCGACGGGCCTGCGACGGCGGGCGCGTCGGCGCGCGTCACGCGCGACGAGATTGAGCGCGTCCTCGAAGAGCAGTACGGCATCCCCGCGCGCGCGCCCGAAAGGCTCGACCCGGAAAGGGTCGCCTCGGAGTTGCGCGCCGAACTCGTCGGCCAGGAAGAGGCCGCCGCGCAGCTCTCGGAGTCGCTCTCCGCGCTCGGTCGGCGCAAAGAAGACTCGCGCCGCCCGCTCGGCGTCTTCCTCTTCACAGGGCCGACGGGCGTCGGCAAAACCCGCGCCGCCGAGACGGTCGCGCGCGCACTCTTCGGCGAGGACGCAGACCACCTGGGGCGCTTCAACATGAGCGAGTATAAGGAGCGGCATGAGCTGGCGCGTTTGATCGGCGCGCCGCCCGGCTTCGTCGGCCACGAGCAGCAGGGCGCGCTCTTCCGCTTCGCCGAGTCGAACCCGCACGGCCTCATCCTGCTCGACGAGATGGAGAAGGCGCACCCGGAGATTCAGGACTACTTCCTCCAAATCTTCGACCAGGGACAGGCGCGCGACTCCCGCGGGCGGCCCGCGGACTTCCGCCAGCACCTCTTCGTCATGACCTGCAACATCGTCCCCGACTCTAAGGCGGGCCACCGCCCCGTCGGCTTCCGCGCCTCCGAAGCCGAGACCGACGGCGCTCGCCGCGACGCGCTCGCCGAACAGCTCGCGCGCCACTTCCGCCCGGAGTTCCTCGCGCGCGTCGACCGCGTCGTCGCTTTCTCGCCGCTCACCGACGACGGCTACGCCGCGCTCTTCGAGCGTCAAGAGGCCGCGCTCCTTCAAGAGCTGGAGCAGCGC
>JALZHC010000551.1 GCA_030914105.1 Acidobacteriota bacterium | reverse complement strand
GCCGAATACGAACGCGCGCGCTCACCGGCGCACCTGCGCCTCATCTTCGAGGAGTTCTTCTGGGTCGCGCTCGCCATCGCCATCCGCCGCGCCGAGCGCGTCAAAGAGCCGAAGGGCGCACTCATCGAAGTCACGCCGCGCGCGCGCGAACGCATACTCTCCATGCTCCCCTTCGAGCTGACCGCGGCGCAGGAGCGGGCCGTCGCGCGCATACTCGAAGACATGCAGTCGGACGTGCCCATGAACCGCCTGCTCCAGGGCGACGTGGGCAGCGGCAAGACCGCGGTTGCCTTGCTCTCGATGCTCGCCGCGATGGAGAACGGCTACCAGGTGGCGCTCATGGTTCCCACCGAGATACTCGCCGAGCAGCACGCGCGCAACATCAAGCGACTTCTGGCGCCGACGCCTTTCCGCGTCGAGCTGCTCGTCGGCTCACTCAAGGCGAGCGAGAAGAAGCGACTCCACAAAGAGATCGGCGCGGGCGAGGTTCACGCCGTCGTCGGCACGCACGCGCTGATACAGGAAGCCGTCTCTTTCACGAAGCTCGGCCTCGTCGTCATAGACGAGCAGCACCGCTTCGGCGTCCTCCAGCGCGCTGCCCTGCGCGAGCGCGGCTTCAACCCCGACGTGCTCGTCATGACGGCCACGCCCATCCCGCGCTCGCTCGCCATGACCGTCTACGGCGACCTCGACGTGTCCGTCATCGACGAGCTTCCGCCCGGACGCACGCCCATCAAGACGGTCGTCGTCGGCGAAGACAAGCGCGCGGGAGTTTATAAAGGCATCGAGCGCGAGGTGCGCAGCGGTCGTCAGGCTTACGTCGTCTATCCTTTAGTCGAAGAGTCGGAGAAGATGGACTTGAAGGACGCGACGCGCATGTACGAACACTTGCGCGACCGCGTCTTTCCCGTCTTCACTGTCGGCCTGCTTCACGGCAAGATGAAGGCGTCGGAGAAAGAAGAGGTCATGCGCCGCTTCGTCGCAGGCGAGATACAGGTGCTCGTCGCCACAACGGTCGTCGAGGTCGGCGTTGACGTGCCGAACGCCTCCGTCATGATCGTCGAGCACGCCGAGCGCTTCGGCCTCTCGCAGCTCCACCAGCTCCGCGGTCGCGTCGGGCGCGGCGCGGAGCAGAGCTACTGCGTGCTGATGTCTTCCGAAAAGCAGACTTCGGTGGCGCAGCAGCGACTCGGCATCATGGCCGAAACCAACGACGGCTTCCGCATCGCCGAAAAAGACCTGGAGCTTCGCGGCCCCGGCGAAGTCATGGGCACGCGCCAGTCCGGCGTCCCCACCTTCCGCGTCGGCAACCTCGTCCGCGACATCCAGATACTCGAAGACGCGCGCCGCGAGGCCGAACACTACCTCACCGCCCGACGCCACACGCGCGAGACCTCCCGCCTCATCGAGCGCGTCCGCGCCGACGCGCGCTTCGGCCTCGCCGCCATCGGATGAGGGAATATGAAGAGACTCGTGCAAGCTGTCTTTCTCGCCCTGCTGCTCCCCTTCTCTGTCTGCGCGCAGCAAACGTCTGCGGACTTGATTCTGGTTAACGGCAGAGTCTTCACTGCCGATGCGGCGAACCCTTCCGCGGAGGCCGTGGCTATCAAAGGCGGGCGCATCGTCGCGGTCGGGAGTTCGGCGGAGGTAGAGAAGCTGGCGGGGGCGGCGACGCGGCGCGTCGATCTGGCGGGGCGCGTGGTCGTGCCCGGCTTCAACGACGCGCATTTCCATTTCATGCCCGATCCGGAAGGGACGGAGTTGCAATTCAAGACCCTGGAGCCGGGATGGGATGAGATCGTCGAGGGGATACGCGCGGCGGTCGAACATACGCCCGCGGGAACCTGGATTTTCGGTCGCGTGGGGAATCTACTTGAGCTCCCCGACGCGTCGCGCGCCTCGCTCGACCGCATCGCGCCCGTTCATCCCGTCTTGCTCCGCACATTCTACGGCCACGGCTACGTCCTGAACTCGAAGGCGATGCCGCTGCTGCGAATCGCGGACGAGGAGCCGAACCCCGCGGGCGGCTACTACGAACGCGTCGCGGGCACAAACAGAATCAACGGCAGGCTCTGGGAGTACGCCGAGTGGAAGCCGAACCGCGTCCTGGTCGCTCAGGTCACGGACGACGAGGCGATTAGAGCTTTGCGTGAGATGTCGGACGAGGCCGTGAGCTACGGCGTCACCTCGATGCAGGTCATGCCTTCGATGCCCGTTGAAAGGTTCGCGCGCCTGCTCGTCAAGGCTGACTTGGCCGTACGCGTCCGCGCCATCCCTTTCTCGCAGACGACGCCGCGCGGGCGCGACCTCTCGGAAATCCGTATGCTTCCGAAGCTGCGCTTTCCCGGAACGCGTGTGACGGTCGGCGGAATCAAGTGGATTCTGGACGGGACGCCGAACGAGCGCGGCGCGGCGCTCAGGCGCGATTACGCAGACCTTCGGGGCTGGCGCGGCAGGCTCAATTTTCCCGAAAGCGAAATCGCCGCGATGGTTCAGGAGTCGCTCGACTTCAGGCAGCAGCTTCTGCTGCACTGCGTCGGCGACCACGCGGTCGAGGTAGTCTTAAACGCGCTGGAAAGCTACGGGACGAAAGTTGATTGGAGGCAGAAGCGTGTGCGCATTGAGCACGGCGACGGGTTGATTGACGACCTGATCCCGCGCGCGCGGCGTCTGGGCGTCGTCGTCGTACAAAACCCGACGCACTTCTCCGAGCCTGAGTTGTTTCACAGACGCTGGGGCGGAGGGATGTTTCCGCTCCGCACGCTGCTCGAAGCAGGGATTCCGCTGGCACTCGGCTCCGACGGCCCTTTGAACCCGTACCTGAATCTCATGTTTGCGGCGGCTCATCCTTATAACCCGAAGGAGGCAATCACGCGCGAACAGGCGGTGCGCGCATACACCTACGGGTCTGCGTTCGCCGAATTCGCGGAGGGCGAAAAGGGCACGATTGCGAAGGGCAAACAGGCGGATTTGGTCGTCCTCTCCCAGGACATCTTCAGCGTGGACGCGCCCGAACTGCCGAAGACGAGGAGCGTGCTGACCGTCGTCGGCGGTCGTGTTGTTTACGACGCCAAAGTTTTGAAATAGACCGACGCCGCCGAAGCCGTCTGCCCGAATGAACCCGACAAAGTTGATGAGATACGCGCCGCTGTTCGTGCTGCTGATTTTTTGCTGCCTGCGGGCAGAGGCGCGCAGTCCGCGCGGCGAGTCTTCGCAAGACGTGGAGCTGTCGAGTCCGGTCGAGAACGGTTCGAGGACGACTTACTTCGACCTCCTGCGGGAGCTTTTCCCAGACCTTCAACGGGACGCGATCGCGCACAGGTCACTCCCTTTCCGAAGTCTCTCCGAGCCGCGTAAGAGTGAGGCCGTCACGGGCGTCATCAAGTTCGAGTTCAAACCTTACCGGTTCAAGAGCGAGGGCAGGCGGCTTCTGCTGCTTTGGGTGAACCTGAAGGCGGAAGGCGCTAACGAGGGGACGCCTTACGAAGGCGAGGCCGACGTGCTGGCCGTCTACAGTCTGGAGCCGCGCGTCAGGTTGCTGGACTCTCTGGACGTGAAGACGGACAGGTTCACGGGCTTCTGGCAAGACCGCCCCGTCTTTCATCTCGATTCCCGAAGCGACGCCTTCATCGTCTACAGCACACACTGGAACGCGGGCGAAAGTTACACGAGCCTTGAGATGTTATTCGTGGACGCGGGCCGTCTCAAGACG
>JALZHC010000550.1 GCA_030914105.1 Acidobacteriota bacterium | reverse complement strand
ACCGCCCTTACACGGCCTTCTGGAAGGAGACGCGCTTCACCGACCGCACCAGAGAAGACCGGAGGCAGTACGACCCTGTGGGCGGCAGCCACAAAGAGATCAGGCCGGTCACGCAGACTCTCTACGGCTTTGCTTTGCGCAGTCCCGGCCCCGACGGCAGGCCGAACACCGCGGACGACTTCACGCTCGGCTCCTTCACGAGCATCGCGTCGGAGCAGACCGCGCAGGACGCCGCGCCGCAACGGGTCGCGCCCGTCACGACCTTCTCCGGCGGCACGGGCGCGATCACCGGCACGGTCACAGACCCGCAGGGCGCGGCCATCGCCAACGCGACCGTCAAGGCCACGCACAAGGCCGCGCAGGTCGAGAGCGAGGCGAAGACGGGCGAAGACGGCGTCTATCTCATCCGCGGCCTGCCTTCGGGCTTCTACACGCTCACGTTCGCGGCGAGCGGCTTCAAGAACGTCACGCTCGACAACGTGCAAGTCCAGTCGTCGAACCTGACGAAGGCCGACGTGAAGATGGATATCGGCGGTATCACCGAGACCGTGACCGTCACCAGCGAGAAGCCCACCGCTCTCCAAACGACCTCGGCTTCGATAGTTAAAACGGTGAAGGAATCGGTCAGCACGCGGATGCCGGTCTCGACGCCGCGGCTGCGCCAGTTCTTCCCCGAAACCCTGGTGTGGCAGCCCGCGCTCGAAACCGACTCGCGCGGGCGCGCGCGCCTCAACTTCAAGCTCGCCGACAACATCACGACCTGGAAGATGTCCGTCATCGCTTCGACCGAGGACGGTCGCCTCGGCACGGCGGAGAAAGAGTTCCTCGCCTTCCAGCCCTTCTTCGCCGAGCACGACCCGCCGCGCGTCCTCACCGAGGGCGACGAGGTGCGGCTGCCGGTCGTGCTGCGCAACTACCTCGAACACGCGCAGACCGTCTCCGTCGAGATGAAGCCGGAGAGCTGGTTCAACCTCAACGGCCCCGCGCGCCAGAGCGCCGAAGTCCCGGCGGGCGAGGCCGCGCGGCCCGTCTTCGACTTCCGCGCCGTCGCCTCCGTCAAAGACGGCTTGCAGCGCGTCACGGCCACGGGCGGAGACGCCAGCGACGCCGTCGAGAAGCCGGTCACAGTCCACCCGGACGGCGAGGAGCGCTCGCAGACCGACGCGACGGTCTTCGGCGACTCCGCCGCGCTCACGGTCAGCGTGCCCCCGGACGCCATCCGCGGCTCCGTGCGCAGCGAGCTGAAGGTCTACCCGAACCTGACGGCGCACCTGACCGAGGGCGTCGAGGCGATCATGGAGCGGCCTTACGGCTGCGGCGAGCAGACCATCTCTTCGACCTATCCGAGCGTCATGGTGCTCGACCTCTACCAACGCCAGCACGGCAACCTCGAAGGCGAGCTGCCGCCTCTGGTCGCGCGCGCGCGTCGCTACGCGCGCGACGGCTACGAACGTCTGCTCGGCTACCGCGCGTCCGGCGGCGGCTTCACATACTGGGGCCGCGGCGAGCCTGACCTCGCGCTCACGGCCTACGCGCTGCGCTTCCTCACGGATGCGAGCCGCGTGATCGACGTTGACGACGACGTGATTGAGCAGACGAGCGGCTGGCTCATCCGACAGCAGCGCGCCGACGGCAGTTGGCCCGCGCACTCCTGGTCGGGCGACGAAGATACACGCCGCACAGCGCTCACCACGGCCTTCATCGCACGCGTCCTCGCTGCCGCACAGCGACAGGAGGAAGAGGAGATAGCGAAGGCTTCCGCAAGCACGTCGGCGGCGAAAGACAGCCCGACGGCGAAAGCCGCTCAGGCGTCGAAAGAAACTCAGGCGTCGAGCGGCAATCCGCCCGCGAATCAAACCGCGGGCGCAAAGCCTGACGACAAAGCGACGCCGCCCGGCGACAAGACAGCCGCGCCTGCCACAAATGCGCCTGCCGCAAATGCGCCGGCTCCAAAAGCGCCGACGCCGCTTCAGCGTGCGCTGCGCTACCTCTCGGCACGCGTCGAAGAGATAGACGAGCCCTACCTCATCGCCTCTTACGCGCTCGCCTGCCTCGACGCCGGCCAGCGCGAAGGCGCGGCGCATGCCGTCGCCCGTCTCCGCGCGCTCACGCACGAGGAGGGTGCGGGCGTCTACTGGTCGCTCGAAACCAACACGCCCTTCTACGGTTGGGGACTCGCGGGCCGCGTCGAGACGACGGCGCTCGCCGTCCACGCGCTCGCCGAGTGGAATAGGACTGTGGGGGAAGGCAAGTCCGCGGCCCGACAGGTTGCGAATGATGTGCGGAACGTGCAGGGTCAAGCCCTGCCGCTCCAGCAGAACTCAGGTACGCCGCCCGCCGACGAATCACTCGTGAACCGCGGCCTGCTCTTCCTGCTCCACAGCAAAGACCGTTACGGCGTCTGGTACTCGACGCAGGCGACCGTCAACGTGCTCGACGCGCTGCTCGAACTCGTCGCCTTCGAGGACGCGGCGCGCGCGCATCCGTCCGGCGGCGCTCAAGCTGCCGCGACCGACGAGGCGGAGATTTTCGTCAACGGTCGCCGCGCCGGCGCGCTCACGCTGCCCTCCGCAGAGTTGAGTGCGCCCGTCGCCTTCGACCTCTCGCCCTTCGTCTCGGCGGGCGACAACCGCGTCGAGGTTCGACGCGCGGGCCGCGCCGCGCGCGCGCAGGCTCAGCTCGTCACGACCTTCTACGTGCCCTGGTCGAAACCGAACGCGGCGGCGGGCGGCGAGTCCGCCAAACAGAACGACACGGAGGCCAGGAAGCAAGAGGCCGCGGAAGCCGACAGGCAAAAGGGCGCGGAAGCCGGGCCGCAGAATGGGACGCAAGCCACTAATCAGAGCGGCGCGCAGGGCCAGAGGCGAAGCGGCGCGAGTGCGCTGCGGCTCTCGGTCGCTTACGACCGCGCGTCGGGTGCGGTCAACGAGGACGTGACGTGCAGCGTCGAGGCCGAGCGTGTGGGGCACAGCGGCTACGGGATGCTGCTCGCCGAGGTGGGCCTGCCGCCCGGCGCGGAGGTTGACCGCGCCTCGCTCGAACGGACGATGAAGGAGTCCGGCTGGTCAATCAACAGCTACGACCTTCTGCCCGACCGGCTCGTCGTCTACCTCTGGCCCGCCGGTGGCGGCACACGTTTCAGCTTCAAGTTCCGACCGCGCTACGGCCTCGACGCGCTCACCGCGCCGTCGCAACTCTACGACTACTACAACCCGGAAGCCCGCACCGTCGTCGCGCCGACGAGGTTCGTGATACGATGAAAAGCAAGGCGGAAGGATGAAGGATGAAGGATGAAAGCTCTGTTGTCAGGGCCTTGCCTTCACTTCATCCTTCATCCTTCCGCCCTCATCCTTTTCTTCGGAGGTTGCGATGCGTCTGACCGAGATGGTTTCGTGCGCCGGTTGAGCGTCTAAGCTCGCGCCGAGCGAACTCGCTCAAGTTTTGAGCGGCCTCGACATTCCCCACGACCCGAACCTGATCGTCGGCATCGAGACGGCCGACGACGCGGGGGTTTACTGTCTCTCGAAGGACATCGCGCTCGTCCAGACCGTGGACTTCTTCACGCCCATCGTTGACGACCCGTTCGACTACGGGCGCATCGCCGCCTTGAACTCCATCAACGACGTGTGGGCGATGGGCGGCACGCCCGTCACCGCGCTCGCCGTCACCTGCTTCCCGAAGAAGGGCGTCGACTTCTCCGTCCTCGGCGAGATAATG
>JALZHC010000085.1 GCA_030914105.1 Acidobacteriota bacterium | reverse complement strand
ACGCTCGCGGCGGAGCGCGGCGAAGCTGCGGCGCATCTGCCGGAAGCGTCGCCAGACTTCGAGAAAGGTCGCGGCGGCGACGACGAGCGCCGTCAAGGCGGCCAGCCACTTCAAAAAGCTCAGCTCACTTTGCGCTTTCTGGAAGGCTTCGTCGCGCTGCTCTTCGAGCTGGTAACGCTCGGCGTCAACGCCGGACATGAGCAGGCGCAACTGCTCGTCGAGGTCTCGGTAGTCGGGAAAGCCGTTAAGCGAGTAGGTCTCAAGGTCTTTCGTGTCGGCGACGTACTTGTCGAGCAGGCCGCGCACGTTCTGCTTGCGCGCCGTGTTCTTGAGAGGCAGCGCGTCGAACTCCGGCAGGAGCTTCCCGACGGCGTCGCGCTCGTTGCGAAGGCGCAGCTCCGTGGGCGGAAGCATCACCTCCTGCGTGCCCGCCTCGACGCGACCGCGGATGCGCGCCTCGGTGTCGAGCTTGCTCAGTTCGAGCCGCAGGTTGAGCAGAAAGTTCTGCGTCGTGGCGAGGCGGCGCTCGTCGGTCTGCGTCGAGTAGCGAACCTCCGCGACCTTGCTCGCGCTCCGCTGGCCGAGGCCGAAGACGAGGCCGACCAGCAGCGCGAAGCCGACGAACAGAGGCAGCAGCGCACGCCACAGAGAGTCGTGCGCCAGCGCCGCCGCGAACTCCGCCACGCCGCTCCCGCGCGCGCTCCCGCCCTCGCCCGCCCCCTCCAGCCGGCTATAAACGACGCGCCCCTTCTCCTGCTTTTCGTCCGGCATAGTGTTGGTGAATGGTGAATGGTAAATAGTTAACCCCGTGTGCAGGTTTTCAGTTCTTTGAAAGTTGAAGTCCAAGCCCTCAGCGCCTCTAATGGGAGTGTCTGACGTTCCCGCTCGGAGGTCACCATGGACTTGGACACGCTCATTGTAACAGCCTTCTGCCTCGTCGACGACGCCCTTACTGCCGCGCTCGCCGGCCGGCGGCTGCGCCGGCGCGGCCCGCAGCCCGTCCTTTCGGACGCGGAGGTGCTGACGATGGAACTTGTCGGCGAGTTCCTCGGCCTCGACTGTGAGCGGCAGATGTTCGACTACTTCCGCCGCCACTACCCGCACTTCTTCCCGGCCTTGCGCTCTCTGCACCGCACGACCTTTACGCGGCAGGCGGCCAACCTCTGGCAGGTCAAGGCGCGGCTCTGGCAGGGGCTCCTGCGCGGCCTTCAGCTCGACCGCGCCGTCTCGCTCGTTGACAGCTTCCCGCTGCCGGTCTGCCGCTTCGCCCGCGCCAAGCGGTGCCGCCGGCTGCGCGAACTCTCCGCCTACGGCTATGACGAGGTGGCGAAGCAGACCTTCCTCGGCGTGAGGGTCCACCTGCGGGTCTGCTGGCCGGGGCTGGTCGTCGGCTTCGAGGTCGCCCCGGCTAACGTCCACGAGATGCGGGCCGCCGAAGACCTGCTCGAAGGCGCGCGGGGCTGCGCTTTGGGCGACCGCAACTACTGGAGCCCGGCACTCTCGGAGCAGTTCCGGGCGGCCGGCTTGCTCCTGCTCGCCCCCTTCCGCAAGGCTTCGCGCGAGCCGAAGCCCTGGCCGCGGCGGCTGGTGAACACGCGCCGCCGCATCGAGACGGTGATCGGGCAGCTCGTCGGGCGCTTCCACGCGCGTCAGGTGTGGGCGCGCGACCCGTGGCACTTCTACTCGCGGCTGTTGCGCAAGGTGCTCGGTCATACGTTGTTCGTCGGCCTCTGCCAACAGTACGAGCTGCTGCCGCTGCGCATGGCCGAGTTGCTAACAGACTAAAACCTGCACATGGGGTTAGTTAATAGTAGTTGACGTGCGCCGTGGCCTTGAACTGTTACAGCCCGACCCGGCTGACGCTCAAACACTATTTACCATTGACCATTCACTACTTCTTCACGTCCATCCAGTTCGCGCCCGTCCCGACCTCGACTTCGAGCGGCACGTCCAGCTCGACCGCCGACTCCATCTCGCGCTTGAGGATGTCGGCAACCTCTTTGGCCTCACCTTTCGGCGCTTCGATGAGCAGCTCGTCGTGCACCTGCATGACCGTCTGCGCCTTGAGGCCCGCCGCGCGCAAAGCCTCGTCAACCCGGAGCATGGCGATCTTGACGATGTCGCTGGCGGTGCCTTGAATCCCCATGTTGATTGCCTCGCGCTCGGCGCGCGCGCGGACGTTGCCGTTGCGGTCGTTGATGGCGGGGATGGGGCGGATGCGCCCGTAGAGCGAGCGCACGACGCCCGTCTCGCGCGTCTTCTCCGGAACCTCCTCCATGTAGCGATGCACGCCCGCGTAAGTTCGGTAGTAGTCGTCTATGACCTGTCGGGCCTCCTTGCGCGAGATGCCGACGCGCTGCGAGAGGCCGAAAGGCTCGACGGCGTAGGCGATGGCGAAGTTGACGATCTTGGCGAAGCGTCGCTTCTCTTTCAGCTCTTCCTTCGTGCGCGCGCCGAAGACGAGACGGGCCGTGCGCTCGTGTATGTCCTCGCCCTTCTGGAAGGCGTCGAGCATCTGCGCGTCCTGCGTGACGTGCGCGAGCAGACGCAGCTCCAACTGCGAGTAGTCGGCGGCGACGAAGACGTTGCCCTTGTCGGGCACGAAGGCGCGGCGGATGCGCCGACCGAGTTCGGTGCGGATGGGGATGTTCTGTAAGTTCGGCTCAGAGCTGCTGAGCCTTCCGGTCGCCGTCACGGTCTGGTTAAGCTGGCTGTGGATGCGACCGTCGGGGCCGATGAGCGGCGGGAGCGCGTCCGTGTACGTCGCCTTGAGCTTGTCCAGCTCGCGGAACTCGATGAGGAGGCGCGGAAGCTCGTACCCTTGCGCCGCAAGCTCGTCGAGCACGGCGCGGCTCGTCGAGACCTGGCCCGTCGCGGTCTTGCGTCCCGTGCTGATGTTCAGCTCTTCGAGCACCTCGCCCACCTGCTTCGGCGAGTTGATCTTGAACTCGCGCCCGGCCAGGCGGTAAATCTGCGCCGTCAGCTTCTCAAGCTCCGCGCCGAAGAGCGCCGACAGCTCGCCCAGGACAGACGTGTCGACGCGCAGGCCCGCGCGCTCGATGCGGTAGAGCAGAGGCGCGATGGGAAGCTCGATCTCGTTGTAGATTGACTCCAGGCCCTGTTCGAGTATGCGACCGTGGAGCACGTCCGAGACCTGCGCGGTGAGGTCTGCGGCTTCAGCCGCGCGCCAAAGCTCCGGCGTCCAGGTCTCGCCCGCGGCTTCAGTCCAGCCTTCTTCGACGTTCAAAGCTTCGCGCGCCAGGTCGCCGAGGTCGTAGCGACTGCGAATCGGGTCGAGCAGGTAGGCCGCGAGCAGAGTGTCGTCCGTGACGCCTTCAACTTCGACGCCGACCGAGGCGAGCAAGGCGACTGCGCGCTTCAGGTCGTGGACTGACTTCGAGAGGAGGCCGTTGGCGAGCACGTCTCTGAGCATCGAGACGGCTGTCCCTGGCCCGCCCTCGAACTCCTCGAAGTTGACGAAGTGCGAAGTATGCGGCGCGTAGGAGATGGCTATCCCTGCGGGCGGCTTCTCTTCGCGCACGCTCACTTGCTGGCCCGCGCCCGCGGGCGTCGAGTCGGCGACGGCGAACGCCCAGTGCTCCACGTCCCAGAGCTTGCGCGTCAGGGCTTCGAGTTCGGAGACCTTTTTAACTTGCTTGTAGCTCTTGACCGCCGCGCCCGTGTCAACCTCGCCGGCGGCGTCTGCGAACTCGCGCGTGAGGTTCTGAAATTCAAGCTCGCGGAAAAGCTTGTAGGCGGCGGCGCGGTCGGGAGCTTTGCAGCGCAGGCGTTCTAAGTCGAACTCGATGTTCACGTCGGTCTTGATCGTCGCCAGCTCTTTCGATTTGAGAATGAGCTGGCGGTTGTCGCGCAGAGACTCGCGGTAGGTCTTGCGCTTGACCTCCTCCCAGCGCACGAGCGCCGTCTCAATCGAGCCGAACTCTTTGACGATCTCGACCGCGCCTTTAGGCCCGATGCCGGGCGCGCCCGGAATGTTGTCAACCGAGTCGCCCATCAATCCCAGAAGGTCAACGATCTGCCGCGGCGGCACGCCGAACTTGTTCTCGACCCAAGCCTCGTCGCACCACTCGACGGGCGGGACGGGTTCCTTGCGCTTCACGTTCTGCGAGTTGTGGCGCATGCAGACGACCCAGGGGTCTCGGACGAGCTGGCACATGTCCTTGTCGTTCGAGACGATGACGGCCTGGAGGCCGCGCGCGGCGGCCTCGACGGCGAGCGTGCCGATCACGTCGTCGGCCTCGAAGCCGGGCGCGTTCAAAACGGGCACGTTGTAAGCCTCGCAGACGCGCACGATGTATGGAATCTGCGACGAAAGCTCTTCCGGCATCTCGGTGCGGTGCGCCTTGTAGTCGGCGCTCATCTCGTGTCGGAAGGTGGGGATGCCGGACTCGAAGACGGCGGCGATGTAGTGCGGCTTCTCGTCCGAGAGGAGCTTGCGCAGCATGTTCGTGAAGACGAAGACGGCCTGCGTGACCTGCCCGCGGCTGTTCGTCAGAGGCTCTGTGCGCGCGCCCATCGGCGCGAAGAAGGCGCGGAAGATGTGCGAGAACGAGTCAATCAGGAAGACCCGCTCGGTCGGCTCCTTCGGCGGCTTAGCTTTTTTCGACGGCATTTGCCCCGATGATAAGTAAAGCCGCGGCGGGTGACAAGCGTTTGGGCCGCCAAACGGGGCGAAGTTCCCTCGCCTTCTTTACGCTCTTCGCGTTTGAAGAAACCGGACTTAAACGCGAAGGCGCAAAAAAAGAGGGGCGAGACTTTTCGCCCCTCTCTTCATCCTCAAGTCCACGGCTTCAGTTCGCGGGGACGAGGAACACGTCCCACGCCCAGCGCCCGACTTTGGCGTGCTTCGCGTCCCAGACCTTCGCCCGATAGCGGAACTGGTTGCCGTACTGGTCTGTTCTCTTCGACTCTTTGTAATCGAGGTCAATTGAAGCGACGCCGAGTTCCGGCAGTGTGTGTAACTCGCTTGGCTCGGAGATTCCGTTGTGGTTGGCGTCCTGCCACAGACGCAAGCGTGAGAAGATGGCGTCTCTGCTGTCAATCACGCCGTCGCCGTTGCCGCCCTGCTCCGGCTTGTCATACTCGGCGAGAGCGAGGAAGCCGTTAGGCGTACCTGATGAGGGCTGTGGCGTGAAGTTACCGAATAGCTCTTGCCCGCTGTCTACCGTGCCGTTGCCGTTGCGGTCAAGGGCGAGCCAGGCATCATCTGAACCTGCGGCAGTCCAAGATAGCTGTATGGGGCGGCCATTACCCGCCAAGTCGAAAAATACCCCATTGGCGGCATCAGTAAGGCTGAACCCATCGCCCTTTACGTCAATCAGGACAGGGGTGCCGTTCCAACAACAGGTGCTATCTCTCGATGGCTTCCCGTAGCCGGGCGGGCACCCGCTATCGGGGTAAGTACAGTAGTCGGTAGGTACATATCCTGTTCCCCCTATATCTTCGCAGTAGTCGGGGCATGCCTGTGGGCAGTAAACCTGTTTTATACTATCGCTGTCGCAAGTTTGCGGGCCGCGGGTGTTATAGGATTCATTATTACTAGAGCCGCCAGACATGATGGATAAACCATCCTCGCCAGCACAATTACACATGTATGTATCAGTGCACAAACAATCACTTAATGCAAAAGTATGCCCTGTCTCGTGACTGCCGAGATAAACAAAATAGGTATGATTCACAATATTAACCACCGGCGGGTTAATTTTATCCCTGGCAGAAATAAGGTGTAGGGGAGTTCCACCCGAGTTATGGAAGACCTCTCCGTGATAGTTTGTTCCGTTATCGGTTCTTTGAAACCACCACGTGTTTTCGGGAGGCGAAGTGCTATAGTCGGTAAAGTGTCGCGGAGTAAAATCTGTGAAGGTTACATACGAACAATCCTCTGCTTTGATTAGATTCCATTTACTACAGCCGTCCGCGAGTGCATTCCTGTCAGTATCATTCCAAGCGTCGTCAATTTCTACTTTGACATTTGTACCCGTCGGCCAATATGTCCCGACATAGTGTGGAGAGAAGAGTGGCGGCGGGTTGCATGTAGCACGCGCTTTAACACGCACAATCGCCTCCGTCGCTACCCAAGTTGCTAGACAAGCGCACAAAAGGACGATGTTGAGGGCGACAGGCTAGTGGGGCGCTTCTTCACGGCGCTATCCCTTTCTGGGTGTGAGTTGGGGAGGCTTGGCGATTTTGTCTCGGATGGTTTTTATAAACTCAGATTTCTTCTGCCCCCTGTAAGCTTCAAATTGCCTTCCTTCATCGATAGGGACAACGTCGTCCAGCCCTAACTGATACATGGTGAGAATGCTATAGTCTTGATCTTGTCCGTTGGCCTTGAGGAACAGCACACATTGACCGCCGTCTAACGGCAAGCCTCCGCCCGACACGAGATAGAGCCGCTTGTGTCCGTCGGGATACCGCACGACACCACCCGCACGCGACGCCGTAATTGTAACGCCTCGATTTATCTGCGCCGGGTCGCCTTTGAGTACCTCGCCGACGCTGACGCTGAATTCTGTGTACACGCCGGACTTGTCATTAGAAAGATATGACTGCCTACCCTGCACTTCACCAACTACGACGACATCACTCTCATTGGTGGGAAGCGGCCATCTTTCTTCCCCCTCATAATGAACTTGAGTCAGAGTGATAGAAGTGTCGGAATTCTTATCCACCACCTCCCGTTTATCATATCTACTATTTCTCACCCTTCTCCTATCCCGCGTCTCCGGGTCATTAGGCTCAGGCGCGTTATAGTCGGCTGTTGGGAGTTGATCCAAAAGGGCGTCCCATTCTTGCTTGGTTTTTACACTAGATAATTTTTCACTTAATGTTTGTGCTTTCGCGCCTGTAGAGACAAAAGTAGAAGCCTGTTTACCCATGCTGCTCAATCTTGTTATTGATGATGCGATAATTACTGTAAGTAACAGTAAAAGGAGAGCGGTTATAATCCTATTTTTTTGCATGGTCAGTCTCCGGCTAAGAGTTTGTTGCCGTGGATTTGTTTCTGTTGTGTGAGGTTAATGACATATCCATAAGACTCACTAGTAACGAGGATAGGTGATACAACTCCTGCCTGATGAACCGTCCTATACTCTTACTGGAGAAATGTGTCAAGCGGTTTTTTTCGCGCTCACGCCTAATGCTTGTAAGCTTCACATAGGAACGCCCTGTCAACAATCCGCTTGACAATTACCCGCCGGAGATTAGAGTCTGTCTGCGTTCTGCCTCAAACCGAAACTTTCTGCGACGAGCGAGCGGCGCTGGCGGCTGCGCGCCTGGAAGAAGCCATGCAAAGTTACGACATGTTCGTCATCGGCTCCGGCCCGGCGGGGCAGCGCGCGGCCATACAGGGCGCGAAGCTCGGCAAGCGCGTGGCGCTCGCGGAGAAGCGCGAGGTCATCGGCGGCGCGTGCATCAACACCGGCACCATCCCCTCGAAGTCAATGCGCGAGGCCGTGATGCACCTGTCGGGCTACCAGTACCACGACATCTACGGCATCAACTACCGCGTCAAGGAGAACATCACCATCGCCGACCTCTCATTCCGCGTCCAGCACGTCGTCAAGACCGAGATCGACGTGACGCAGGCGCAGCTTTCGCGCAACGGCGTGGACGTGGTCTTCGGCGCGGCCAGCTTCAAAGACCCGCACCACGTGCAGGTCAGCAGCGCGCGCGGGCAGTCCGACGACTACGAGGCCGAGAACATCGTCATCGCCACGGGCACGCGCCCCGCCGAATCCCCCACCGTCCCCATCAACAACCGAACCATCATCAACAGCGACCAGATTTTCTCGCTCGCGCAGTTGCCGCGCACGCTCATCGTCGTCGGCGGCGGAGTCATCGGCGTCGAGTACGCCTCGATGTTCGCCGCGCTCGGCGTCCGCGTCGTGCTCATCGAGAAATCCGCGAAGCTCCTCGGCTTCGCAGACCAGGAGATCATCGAGGCGCTCTGTTATCACCTGCGCGACAACCGCGTGACGCTCCGTCTCAACGAGGAGGTCGCCTCGGTTGAGGAGATGCCGGACGGAAGTGTCGTGGCGAACCTGAAGAGCAACAAGAAAGTTTCCGGCGACGCGCTCCTCTACGCCGTCGGGCGGCAAGGCAACGTTGACGACCTGAACCTCGCCGCCGCGGGGCTGGAGTCGGACGCGCGCGGGCGCATCGCCGTGGACGCGGAGTACCGGACGAAGCAGCCGAACATCTACGCCGTCGGCGACGTGATCGGCTTCCCCTCCCTCGCCTCGGTCTCGATGGAGCAGGGGCGCATCGCCGCCGGCCTCGCCTTCGGGAGTAAGCTACACTCCGACCCGGCCAACTACCCTTACGGTATCTACACCATCCCGGAAATCTCTTTCGTCGGCAAGACCGAGGAGCAACTAACCGACGAGGACGTGCCTTACGAGGTCGGCGTCGCATACTACCGCGAGATTGCGCGCGGCCAGATTCGCGGCGACACGACGGGCCGGCTGAAGATTATTTTCCACCGCGAGACGCGCGAAATCCTCGGCGTCCACATCATCGGCGAGGGCGCGTCCGAGATTCTGCACATCGGCCAGGCCGTGATGATCCTGAAGGGCACGATTGACTACTTCATCAACACGGTCTTCAACTACCCGACGCTCGCCGAGTGCTACAAGGCCGCCGCCTTCAACGGCGTCAACAAGCTCTCGCGCTTCGGATGATAAGTTTCAAGTTGCAAGTTCAAGGTTCAAAGTTAAATGCTCTGGCCTTCAACTTTGAACTTGCAACTTTGAACTTAAAACAGAGGGTAACTGTCATGACGCGAACAATCGGCGTGATGGCGATGGAGCACATCGCCGTCGGACTCGTTGAGGAGAACCGGCTCGTCGGCGCGAAGCGCGTCTTTCCGGACACCGAGAGCGAGTACGACTCGCTGGCGGAGATGCCGGCGGAGGAGATCGCGCAAGGGATCGCGCGACAGGTGCAGGCCGCGTCGGACGGCGGCGAGGTCTCGGCCATCGGCGTCGGCTTCCCCGGCATCATCAGCGCGAACGTCGTCGAGGACTCGCCGAACCTTCAGCAGATGAAGGGCCAAAGGCTCGGCGAGCAACTCTCCGCGCTGCTCTCGGAGAAGGGTTTGGCTGCGCCGGTCTTCGTCGTCAACGACGCCGACGCCATTGCCGCCGGACTGGCGGCGACGCTCGGCCACCTCGACAACTTCATACGCGTCTGGTCTCTGGGAAGCGGCATCGGCTTCGGTCGCTACCCGCGCGCGGCGGGCGTCTGGGAGAACGGGCACACGGTCGTCACGCTCGACCCGAAGGAGACCTTCTGCCGCTGCGGCGGCGCGGGCCACCTCGAAGGCATCATGGGACGGCGTGCGATGCGCCTGCGCTTCCTTGACCTCGAACCCGAAGAGGTCTTCGAGCACGCGCGCGAGGGCGACGAGCGCTGCGTCTCCTTCGTCAAGCTCTGGCACCGCGCGCTCGCCGCGGCGACCGCCAACAGCGTCCACGCAGACGGCCCCGGCAAGTTCTTCGTCTCCGGCCCGCACGCGAAGTTCGTCGAGACCAACCTGCTCGACCTCTACCTGCACGAGATGGTGAAGATGAGTCCGCTGCAAGGCAGCTCGTTCGAGATCGTG
>JALZHC010000549.1 GCA_030914105.1 Acidobacteriota bacterium | reverse complement strand
CATTTACCATTTACCATTCACCAAAGGATTGAAGATGGTTACCCAACGTAAACCGCGAGCCAGCAAGTACCTGACCGCGCCGATCCGGCCCGTGCAGGTGGATCGCGACCGCTCGGTCGCCGGCCTCTTGGAAAAGATGGAGGGCGCGGGA
This sequence comes from Acidobacteriota bacterium, assembly GCA_030914105.1. Taxonomy (GTDB): domain Bacteria; phylum Acidobacteriota; class Blastocatellia; order Pyrinomonadales; family Pyrinomonadaceae; genus QHXN01. The sequence goes on along the minus strand of JALZHC010000549.1, from coordinate 3,567 downwards.
CTCGGAGGCCGTCAGCTCGCAGAGGCGCACCGCATCTGGCTCGACATGCTCGGCGACAACACGACCGTCATCGTCGCGGCCAACGGCGCGCTCATCCCCGCCGGCATGCGGCGGCTTCTGGCCTACGTCATCAAGAACCGCTTCGTTGACGTGATGGTCTGCTCCGGCGCGATGCTCTTTCAAGACCTGCACGAGACTCTGGGTCGCCAGCACTTCCAGGCCCACCCCTCGATGACCGAGGTCGAGCTTGAGGCTTCGCAGATCACGCGCATGTGGGACGTGCTCGCCAGCGAAGAGGAGTACCGAGAGGCCGACGAGTGGGTCGGCGGCTTCACCAACCAGCTCGACCAGACGCGCTCCTATTCGACGCGCGAGTTCCTGCACCTGCTGGGGCGCGAGCTGGCCGAGATTGCCACCGACGACGGCATCCTGACTTCGAGCTATAAGGCGCGCGTGCCCGTCTTCTGCCCGACCATCTCCGACAGCTCGATCACCGTCGGCATCGCCGGCGCGAGATTTGAGAAGAAGAACCAGTTCTGCTTCGACCTCGCGCAGGACATCCTCGACCTCATGCAGATTGGCTCGCGCTCGCGCGTCACCGGCGTCATTAACCTCGGCGGCGGTTCCTCGCGCAGCTTCGTCCAGCAGATGGAGGCCGCCGCCGGCATCATCAAGACGCCGCCGCGCGGCCACAAGTACGCCGTCCAGATTTCCACCGAGCAGCCCGCGCACGGAGGCCGCACCAGTCCCAACACGGACGACGAATCCCTCGTCTTCGGCAAGCTCCAACGCAACGCCGCCACCGCCTACGTCAACTGCGACACGACCATTGCGCTCCCGATACTCGTCACCGCACTCTCCCAAACCGCGGCCAAATACATGAAAGGCCGCAAGCGCCCAAACTTCGTCTTCATGGGCAAGGAGTTCACGGTCGAAGTGCCGTAAGGGAAGAAGTAGTCAGCAGTCAGTAGCCGGCAGCCAGTGGAAAGACTGTCTGCCGGCTCTTCTATTCGGTGGGGATCGACCCGCCTTCTTTAGTTTCTCGGCCCCGTCGCCTTGCCGAAACCTCCTGCTATTGACAAGCCGCGCACCCGGCGATAGTCTTGGCGCCCAACCGGGTGGTTCTGCTGTTTCACCTCCCGGCCCACGTCCGAGCCGGTCTGACAAGCGGGTCGAAACGCCCTGCGCCTGTAGTACCTTATCGATCAGTCGTCAGAAGCCTTGAGCTACGGCGCAGCCGCCTACCACGTCTCAACCAACAGGAGCGCGTGTGATGGGAGATGCGCCGCACCTCGACGAAGCCAGGGCACACGCGGGCGTGCCGTACCTGTCGGCTGAGGTCTTCGTCGTCCCGCTCGAAGCCGGGCGCTACATCGTCTACGCGCCCCTGCGCCGCGCCGCCTTCATCGCCAACGCGAGGACGGTCAACTTTCTGGCCGACCTGCGCGCCGGCTCGCTCGACGCGGAGGCCGACCCCGACGGCTCGCTCGTCGAGTTCCTGCGTGGGCTGGAGATTTTAGACGCCGGCCCGGAGCAGCCGCCCGTCACGAGCTTCTCCGGCCAGCCCCAGCCGACTTCGCTGACCCTCTTCCTCACGACCGCCTGCAACCTTCGCTGCACCTACTGCTACGCCTCCGCGGGCGAGACGCCCACGAAGTTTATGAGCCTCGACGTGGCGAAGCGCGGCATCGATTTCGTCATCGCCAACGCCGTCAGGCGCGGCGTGCAGCAAATCTCCATCACCTACCACGGCGGCGGCGAGCCGACCGTCAACTGGCGCGTCATGTGCGACTCGCTGGCCTACGCGCGCGAGCGCGCCGGCGCGCAGGGACTCGGCGTGCGTGCCACCACCGCGAGCAACGGCGTCCTCTCGGAACAGCAACTCGACTGGCTCGTCGCCAACGTGGACGGGGCCAGCCTCTCTTTCGACGGCCTGCCGTCGGCCCACGACCGCCACCGCCTGACCGTGCTCGGCCAGGGTTCGAGCGAGCGCGTCATGCGCACCATGCGGCGCTTCGACGCCGCGGGCTTCTCCTACGGCGTCCGCGTGACGGTCACGCGCGACCAGATCTCCTCGCTGCCCGACTCCGTCGAGTTCATCTGCGCCAACTTCCGACCGCAGCGCATACAGGTCGAGCCGGCCTACCAGATGGGGCGCTGGCGCGAGGCGCCTTCGGCTGAGACCGAGGAGTTCATCGCCGCGTTCCGCGCCGCGCAGCTACGAGCGCGCGCGGTTACCACATACAGTTTTCCGCCGCGCGCCTCGGCACACTCACCAACCACTTCTGCGGCATCTCGCAGGACAACTTTTCGCTCTCGCCCGACGGCAACGTCTCGGCCTGCTACGAGACCTTCTCCGAAGAGAACACCTGGGCCGGCACCTTCTTCTACGGTCGGCCCGAGCCGGGAGGGCGCGGCTACGAATTCAACCTGCCGGTCTTGAACCACCTGCGCCGACAGTCGGTCGAACACCGTCCGTACTGCCAGGGCTGCTTCGCCAAGTGGTCTTGCGGCGGCGACTGCTACCATAAGTCGCTCACCGTCAACGGCGCGGGCGAGTTCTCAGGCACCGACCGCTGCCACATCACGCGCGAGCTGACGAAGGATCAGATCGTGGAGATGATCGCCGCGCACGGCGGCCTCTTCTGGCACGAGCCTGCGGCGACCCATACGGACGGCCCGGCCGCGGAAAGCGAGTAAAAACCATGACCGCCTCCAAGCCACAGTTCAATCTTTCACGCGTCAAAGACACGGAGGCCGACTCCGCGCCCGCGCTCATCCCCGTCGCCACGTTCACCTTCACGCCCTTCGACCGTCGCGAGTTCCTCTGCGCCGGCGTGAGCGCAGCCGTCGCCCTCCTCTTCCTGAGCGGCTGCGGCCACCCTGAGGCGAAGCAAGTGGCCGCGCCCTTCTCGCCGCTTCAGGCGCACAACACGGGCGGCGGCATCATCATGGCGATTGACGACTACGGCAACCTGAACTCGGTCGGCCCCGACGGCGTGCTCAAGAGCTGGACTCTGAGTAACGGCGAACTGCTGACGACGAGCAAGGGGCGGCCCATCGGCAGCTCGAACTGCATGACGGCGACCACGCCCGACGGCAAGCTGCGCGTGAGGATTCCGACGGACGGACACACCATCGAAATCCGCGACGCGTCGGACGACTCGCTGGTCGCCACGCTGACGGGCCACACGGCCCCGATCAGTTGTCTCGTCATCACGCGGGACGGCAAGCTGCTCGTATCGGCAGACCAGAACGGCACGATCATCGTCTGGGACTTAGACCCGCCCGGCTTCCGCAGCTTCCTCTTCGACCCCGCCGTCAACCGCCCCGAAGTCAAGGGAATCCGCTACACGGCCTACAACCGGACGACCGGACAGTCTTACACCGCCACGCTGCCTTGCGGCGCGCCCATCCCGCCCGGCGCGGTCTGCACCTGCAATTGCGTGCCGGGCACCTACACTGTGTCGCTGCCGCCCTTGAGCGTGCCGACGCCCACGCCATATCACCCGCCGCCGCCTCCGCGGCACAGGCACAGCGGCGGCGGCTCCAGGCACGGCTCGGCGC
>JALZHC010000548.1 GCA_030914105.1 Acidobacteriota bacterium | reverse complement strand
GGCGTGGGCCGCGCCGAGCAGGTGCGGCACGAACAGGAGGTCGAGCGCGAGCTTGAAGGCGGCGAGTCGTCAGGCCGGGCGACGCCTGGAGTCGAAGACCTCAGCCGCGCCTTCCGCCGCTGGGACGGCCAAGGAGATTCGTGATGGGCAGAGTCTACGAAGCACTCAAGCGCGCCGCCGAGCAGAACGGCGCGCAGTCGAAGAGGGAAGAGGCGCGCGCCGCCGAGACGCGCGACGAGAAGTCGCTCGCGCCCGCAGAGTCGAACGGCAACCACGCCGCCGAAGAGACGGCGCGCGTCGCCGACATCCGTCCGGCCTCGGACAACACACGCGGCAACGGCTTGCGCGGTGCGGCGGCAGAGTCCGCGCCCGTCGCCAGCCTGAAGCGCGAGGCGGACGACACGGCAGAGTTCCTCTTCCGCCGCTCCAGACATTTCCAGTCGCCGGAGTCGGCGACCATCTCAGCGCCCAATGAGCACACCGTGACGACGGGCGGGTCGGCACTCCCCGCCGGTTCGGCTTCGCGTGCTGCTGGGGCAACTTTGGGCGCTGCCGGTTCGGCGCGCACGCCGGAGTTTGTCACCCTTGACATCTCCGCCGCGCGCGTCGAACCACACCTCGTCGCCATCACGCAGCCGCGCTCCGGCCACGCCGAACGCTACCGCTCTCTGCGCACGCGCGTCCTGCACGCGGGCGAGCGCAAGAAGATGCAGGCGTTCGTCGTCACGAGCGCGGGCGTGATGGAAGGCAAGACTTTGACGGCGATTAACCTCTCGTGGCTGCTCGCGCAGACCGACGGCGTCTCGGCGCTCCTCATTGACGGCGACCTCCGAAACCCCTGCGCCGCGGACTACCTCGGACTCGAAGCGCCCACGGGCCTCTCCGAAGTGCTCGCTGGCGAGGCGACTTTGCAGGAGTCAATCGTGCGGCTCGAACCCGCCGGCCTCCATCTTCTGCCCGGCGGCGCGGCGCGCGACGACGTGGCCGAGATTCTTTCGGGGCCGACCTTCAGCGCCGTGCTCAAAGAGGCGCGGCGCATGTTCGACTACGTCATCATCGACGCGCCGCCGCTCGGCATCTTCACCGACGCGACGGTGCTCATCAGCCGCGCCGACTCCGCCCTCATCGTCGCGCGCGCAGGCCGGACGCGCTACGCCGCGCTCGAACGACTGCTCGAACCGCTGCCGCGCACGTCTCTGCTCGGCGTCGTCCTCAACGGCTCGGACGAACAACTGAGCGAGGAGAACTATTACTACTACCGCCGCGACGGCACGCGCCGCGACGGCGGCAAGGGACAGGAAGGGGAGGGGTAAACCTCTTTGGCTTCGAGGCGTTTCAACGTCCGGACGCTCTTGCTCATCATCGCCGAGGCGCTGCTCATCTTCTGGGCGATGGTGATGGCGGCATATCTGCGCCTGGGCTGGGTGGACGCCTACTACGAGTTAAACGAGAAGGGCGGCTTCGTCAAGGCCGGAGTCGTCACGCTCTTCTGCCTCGCCGCCTTCTACCTCTACGACCTCTACGACTTCGTCGTCATGCACGACCGGCGCGAGCTTGTGCTGCGCCTCATACAGGCGCTCGGCCTGGCCTGGGTCGCGCTGGCGATACTGATGTACGTCGTGCCGCCTTTGATGATCGGGCGCGGCGTGTCGCTCCTCGCCCTGCCGCTGGCGCTCGTGCTGATGGTCACCTGGCGCGTGGCCGCGCACTGGCTGCTCGGCCATCCGAGCATGGGCGAGCGGATTCTCATCGTCGGCTCCGGCGCGTCGGCCATCGAGGTCGCGCGCGAAGTCCTTGAGCGGCGCGACGCGGGCTACCGCGTCGTCGGCTTCGTCGATAGCCGGCCCGAACTCGTCGGCCAGAGTTTGATTAACCCGCGCGTGCTCGGCACGACCGCCGAGATGGCCGGCATCATCCGGCGCGAGGGTGTCAACCGCGTCGTCGTGGCGATGGCCGAGCGGCGCGGGCAGTTTCCCGTCCGGCAGCTCCTCGACCTCAGCCTTTCGGGCGACGTGGCGATTGAAGAGTGCGCGAGCTTTTACGAGCGCCTCACTGGCCGCGTCTCTCTGGACATGATGCGCCCGTCGTGGCTCATCTTTTCGGGTCGTGGGCGGCAGGGCCGTCTGAGCGCAGTGGTGCGGACAGCCGTGCACCGCGCCGTCGCGCTCGTCGGCGCTCTGCTCTCACTCCCCATCGCGCTCCTGACCGCCGCGCTCATCAAGCTCGACTCGCGCGGCCCCGTCCTCTACGCGCAGGAGCGCGTCGGCAAGAACGGGCGCGCCTTCCGCGTCTACAAGTTCCGCTCGATGCGCACGGACGCAGAGAAGGACGGCCCCGTCTGGGCCAGCAAGTCGGGCGACGCGCGCACCACTCGCGTCGGGCGTGTCATCCGCAAGATTCGCGTGGACGAGATTCCGCAGTTCTGGAACATCCTGCGCGGCGAGATGAACTTCGTCGGCCCGCGGCCCGAACGCCCGCACTTCGTCCGGCAGTTGGCCGAGGAGATTCCCTTCTACGACCAGCGCCACTTGATTGCGCCGGGCCTCACGGGCTGGGCGCAGATCAAGTACCCCTACGGCGCGTCCATCGAGGACGCGCGGCAGAAGTTGCAGTACGACCTCTACTACATCAAGAACCAGAGCCTCGTGCTCGATGCCGTAATCATGTTCGAGACCGTGAAGACCATCCTCTTCGGTCGCGGCGCGTGAGTCGAAGTTAATGAGTTGAGGTTAAGTCGCCCCGGAAGTTGTCAACGGAGGTTTGAAGTCATGAAACCGAATTCCAGTTCAGCCGCCGCCCTCGCCCTCTCGCTCTTCCTGCTCGCGCCCGCGTCCGTGCTCGCGCACAAGCAGAAGCAGAAGCAGAGTGAGCAGAAGCCGACGCCCACGCGGAAGACCGAGGCGGGCGAGCGCCTGGAGCCGGACGACGCGAGCCGGACGCCCGCGGACGTGCCCGAAGAGGTGCTCGCCAACCGCCGCGAGCGCCTGGGCGAGGACTCGGACGCCGAGATTCCTTACTACAACAACTTCTTCACGACCTATCGGCTCGGCCCCGAAGACGTGATCTCGGTCTCGGTCTTCGGACTCGACAAGTATTCCAAGTCAGGCATCACCGTCCCGCCCGACGGGCGCATTGACTACTATTTCGTCCCTGAAGGGCTGAACGTCGCCGGCAAGACGACGCGGCAGGTGGCCGAGGAGATCACCAAGCACCTCGACGAATACATCATCGATCCAAAGGTGACGGTCTCTCTGGACAAGGCGATGTCGATGCACTACGGCGTCGTCGGCGACGTGGCGAAGCCGGGCATCAGCATCATGTCGCGGCGCTTGAGCGTCTACGAGGCGCTCAACGAGGCGGGCGGCGTGCTCCCGACGGGCGACAAGAAGAAGGTCGTCGTCCTGCACTGGAACGCCGACCGCATGATGCAGACCATCCCCATAGACGTGGCCGCCATCGAGAAGGGGAAGGCTGCCGACAACTACTTCCTCAGCCCCGGCGACCAGATCGTCGTCCCCGGCAACCGCTTCAAGAGCGTGCAGAAAGTGCTCAGCCTGCTACCCGTCCTCAGCTTCGCGCGCATCTTCACGGGCGGATGGTAAAGAACAAGTAGGCAGAAGGCAGAAAGCAGGAGGCAGTCGCCGGAGTGAGGAAGTTGAACTTTCAAACTTCAAATTCGAGACTGCGACGAGCCGTCGCCCGTCGCCTCCTGCCTTCTGC
>JALZHC010000547.1 GCA_030914105.1 Acidobacteriota bacterium | reverse complement strand
CTCCTTCATCGTGGACATCTCAGAGTTCGTCGAGGAGAAGCTGCGCGCCATCCTCGCCCACCGCTCGCAGTTCTACGACCCCAGCTCCAAGGAGCCCGTCACGCGCATCAGCGAGGAGGGCTTCCTCAAACAGCTCGAAAGTCGCTGGCGCTACATGGGCTCGCTCATCGGCGTCGCGGCCGGAGAGGCCTACTACGTCCGCGAGGCGCTCAACGTCCACGACCCCGTCGAGCTGCTCACGCGCCCGATGAACATCTACTCTTAAAAAGGATTCGGCGTCACGCGCGGAAGGCGTCGCGCAGCAGGGCGTTGAAGCGCTCGGCGTGCTCCTCCTGGGGCATCATGCGGCAGCGGTCGAAGACTTCGAGGCGCGCGCGCGGGTTGAGCGAGAGGAGCTGGCCGGCCTGGTCGATGGGGTTGGTCGTGTCCTGCTTGCCCCAGGCGAGCGTGACGGGCTGGCGCAGGCGCGCGAAGGGCTCGCGGATGTCCGTGTTGAGGTAGCCGGAGAGGAAGGCCGTGGCGGCGTGCTGCGCGCCGGGCAGGTGGCTGACCGCGTAGTAGTGTGCCAGCAGCCGCGGGGTGGCGAAGCGGCGGTCGTAGAAGAGCTGCTTGCGCGCGTAGTCGCGGACGCTGCGCTCGCTCGTCACGGCGTTGTAGAAGGAGGTGCCGAGCACGGGCGAGTGCAGAAGACCGTAGAAGGCCGCGCCCGCTACGCCGGGCCGCGCGCCGAGGTTGTCGGCTCCGGTCGGCGAGACGAGGACGAGCGAGCGGACGAGTTCCGCGTGCTCGTCGGCGACGCGCGTGGCGAAGGCCGCGCTCAGCCCGTGCCCGACGAGTGTGGCGGGGCGGCCCACGATCTCGCGCAGGAAGTCCGTGAGCAGCTCGACGTAGAGGTCTGAAGAGTAGGGCGCGCTGGCGGGCTTGTCTGAGTAGCCGAAGCCGAGCAGGTCAACGGCGTAAGTACGGAAGTCGCGAGAGAGCGGCAGGAAGTTGCGCCGCCACATGAAGGAGCGCGCGCCCGCGCCGATGCCGTGGACGAAGAGGACGGGCGGACGCGCACTATCTTCCGCGCCCGCGTGGCGGTAGAAGACCTGCCCGTGCTTCCAACGGTACGTGCCGGCCTCGCCACCCAAAGCGCCCGTCTCCGGCCCCGGCACTTCGCGCGCCACCGCCGCATTGACCGCCGCCAGCGCCGCCACCCCCGCGCCGCCCGCGATCACGCCCTTCCAGAAGTTGCGGAGCTTTCCCATAAGAGCGCAGATGCTAGATGTCAGATGCTGGTTACGGAGCAGTTACTAACATCTAGCATCTAGCATCTGACATCTGTCTCTTAAATGAACGCGAAGTCGAACTGCTCCTGGTGGACGTGCTCGTCGCTGGTGACGTCGATGGGGCCGAGGTAGTCCTCGATCTCGTTGAGTACGTCGCGCTCGGTCGAGCGCAGGGCGGCGGCGACTTCCGGGTTGACGCGCAGAGTGGTCTGCTTGTAGCTCTCGCCGTCGTTGGAGCGCGCGATGTTCCGCGCCTGTTCGAGTATCTCGTAGCAGACGGTCTGCGCAGACTTCACAAGGCCAGCACCCTGGCAGTAGGGACAGGGGCTGCAGAGCGTCCGCTCCAGCGACTGCTTGACGCGCTTGCGCGTCATAATCACCAGGCCGAAGTCGTTGAACGAGAGAACCTTCGTCGGCGACTTGTCCTGACGCAGAGCGTCCTGGAGGGCCTGCATCACGCGCGCGCGGTTTCTGCGCTCCTCCATGTCTATGAGGTCGAGGACGATGATGCCGCCGAGGTCGCGCAGGCGAATCTGCCGCGCGATCTCTTCGACCGCCTCCATGTTCGTGCGCGTGATCGTGTCTTCGAGGCGCGTGCCGCCGCGACCGACGAACTTGCCGGTGTTGACGTCAATGGCGACCAGCGCCTCGGTCTGGTTGATGACGAGGTAGCCGCCCGAACGGAGCCACACGCGCGGCTTGATGGCCTTATCAATCTCGGCCTGCACGCCGTAGGCTTCCAGAATCGGCTCCTCGCGCGTGTGGAGCTTGACGCGGTTGACCAACCTGGGCTGGATGCGGTTGATGAACTCGACGACTTCGAGGTATTCCTCCTCGCTGTCGACGCGGATGGCCGTGAAGTCGTCGGAGAGTTGGTCGCGCAGCAGCCGCTGCACGAGGTCGAGGTCTTTGTGCGCGAGCGCCGGGGCTTTCTGCCGCTCGGCATTGCGGCGGATGTCGCGCCAGGTGCGGACGAGGTAGCGCGCATCGTCGCGCAAGTCCTGCTCGCTGATGCCGACGCCCGCCGTGCGGACGATGAAGCCGCCCGACGGCACGTCCTCCTCCTTGACGATGGCCTGGATGAGCTTGCGCAGGCGCGAGCGCTCCTGGTCGGATTCGATCTTGCGCGAGACGCCGACGTGCTCGATGGTCGGCATGTAGACGAGGAAGCGGCCGGGCAGCGCGATGTGCGAAGTGATGCGCGCGCCCTTCTGCGCAATAGGCTCCTTGGCGATCTGGACGATGATCTCCTGACCCTCGCGCAGGAGGTCTGTGATGGTCGGCTGGCGGTCGCGACGACTGCGCCCGCCCTCGCGCTCGCGCCCGGCGCGACCGTTCTCGCGCCCGCCTTCACGACTACCTTCACGACTGCCTTCACGGCTACCTTCGCGACTGCCTTCACGGCTACCTTCACGCTCGCGGTCACGCTCGCGTCCGCGACCGCCGCGCTCGCGCCGTTCCCCGTGCGAAGAGGAAGAGCGGCGCTGCTGAGGCGGCGGGGCGGGCGCGGCCTCGACCTCGGCGGGCGCGTCTTCGGTGATGACTTCGGCCTCGCCGTTGTGGCCTTCGTGCCCGTTGCCGTGCTGCTCGTCGGAGCCTTTGCCCGTGGGCTTGCGGCGGCGGCGTCCGCCGCGGCGCGCGAACTCGCCGCGCGGCGTGCGCTGCGTGACGCTCGCCTCCGCGTCTTCGCCGACGCCCTGCGCGCCCTCGCCCTCGCTGCCGGACTTCTTGCCGCGCTTCGAGCCGCCCTTCGGAGCCGCGGCCTTCGACCCCTTCGCTGCCGACTTCTTCGACGCAGACTTCGACGCGACGGACTTGGCCGCACGCTTCTTCGACGCGCCCGCCCCCGCGCCCTCTTCGGCCTGCGACGCACCCTTCTTCGCGCCCTTCTTCGACGCGCCCTTCTTCGCGCCCTTCCTCGCCGCAGCGGGCGACTCGGCGGACTCGGCAGCGCCCTCGTCGCTCACGCGCTCGAAACCGCCCGCGCTCGCGAACGCGTCCGCGCCCTCGACCTCTTCGACTAACCCCGCGACTGATGCGGCCACTTCGGGCTGGACTGAGCGCAGGCGCGCTTCCGAAGTCGCAGACTCCGAGTCGCTGTCAACGACGCGCTCGAAGCCACCGCCCGACGAAGCGGAAGCGCCGAGCAGCGAGCCGACCTCTGCCGCGGCGGTCGTCGGCTCGATGTCGAACTCGACGGCGCGCGTCTGGTCTGAGAGGCGCTCCTGAAGCCGCGCGTCCTTGAACATCGAGCCGTTCTCGAAGGCGACCTCCTCATCAACGACGCGCTCGAACGAGTCCGCGCCTTCGACGAAGGGCGTGGCGATCTCTTCGACCGAGACGCCGCGAGCCTCCGCGCCTTCGGCGGGGAAGGAGACGCCCGGCGGGACTTCGCCCGCGGCGACTTCGGGCGTGCCGCCCTTCTCGCCGCGGCGGCGCTTGCGGCGCTTGCGCC
>JALZHC010000084.1 GCA_030914105.1 Acidobacteriota bacterium | reverse complement strand
GCGTGATCCTTAACGAGTAAGTCGGCCATTATGCAATAACGAGTAAGTCGGCCATTGTTCAAGCGCCCCGCGCCGGCTGCGGACGCGCGCGGAGACCGACGGAGTTTACTACCGTGCGGCGTGCGCTGTTGATTCGAGGTGCTTATGTTTGGCGTGCGGGCAAGCGGGATAGTCCGCAGGCCCAAGGTTCACTGAAAAAAAGTGATGACTTTTTTCGGGGCGGCGCGGGGAGTCTTTCTCTCAGGCCGGACGCGAGGACGGACACCGCAATCAGAAAAAATTCTCCATCAATTTTTCATGCTTACGCCAGAGACGAGGCGTTAACTGGGGTTTGAAGGCGCGGCGAACAATGGGCGGGTCGGACATCATCACGGAGGCGTCGGCGCGTTTGATACGCGTGCCGGTTGACCCGCCGCGCGGCGACGCGATGCAGAAGTTCGACGCGCTCGAACTCCCGATGGTCTGGCTGACGGACGGCGCGGGGCGCACCGGCCTGGGTTTCGGCTACACCATCGGCACGGGCGGCACGGCCATCCTCGAACTCATCCGCGCCGAACTCCTCAACCGGCTCAAGGGACAGGACGCGCGGCGCATCACCAACATCCACGAACAACTCTTCAAGAGCATCCACGCCCTGACGCCCGGCTGCATGTCGAGCGTCGCGCTGGCAGCCGTTGACATCGCGCTCTGGGATCTCGCTGGCAAGCGCACCGGGACGCCGCTCTACATGCTGCTCGGCGGCGCTAAAGAAAAAGTCCTCGCCTACAACACGCATGTCGGCTGGCTCAACCGGCCGCTCGACGAAATGGTCGCGCTCTGCCGCGAGGCGGTCGGGCGCGACGGCTTCCACGCCTTGAAGCTCAAGGTCGGCAAGGACGACCCCGAAGAAGACCGCGAGCGCGTCGCAAGGGTGCGCGAGGCTGTCGGCGGAAAGATTAAGCTGATGGTTGATGCCAACCAGTCATGGACGATTGACGAGGCCGTGCCGCGCCTGAAGCTTTTGGAAGAGTTCGGCCTCGTCTGGATCGAAGAGCCGCTCCCGGCGACCGACGTTGAAGGTTACAGGAAGCTCGGCCTCCACACTTCCATCGCGCGGGCGGGCGGCGAGAGCCTCTACGCGCCCGCGGACTTTTACCACTACGTCAGGCAGGGCGCGCTCGACATACTTCAGCCCGACGTGGCGCGCGTCGGCGGCATCACGGGCGCGATGCAGGTCTGCCAACTCGCGCAGGCCGCCGACCTCAGAGTCGCGCCGCACGTCTCGCCGGAGTTGAGCGTGACGATCGCGGCGGCTGTGCCGAACAGCATGATGGTCGAATACATCCCGCAGATGGAGCCGATTCTGAAAAAGACGGTGCGGATCGAGGACGGCTACGCCATTCCTCCCGACGCGCCCGGCCACGGCATCGAGTACGACGAGGACGCGCTCGCGCGTTATGAAGTTGGGAAGCGATGAGCAGTGCGACACGAGCGAAAGAGGTTTCACGCGCGGAGGCGAAGCTCGCCGAGCTGAACGTGGACGCGCGAGCCTTAGAAGCCGCGCTGAAAGCTAAGATACGCGGCGAGGTGCGATTCGACGACGGAAGCCGCGCGCTCTACGCGACCGACGGCTCGAACTACCGACAGGTGCCCATTGGCGTCGTCATCCCGCGCGACGCCGAGGACGTGGTCGAGACGCTGGCGGCGGCGCGCGAGTTCGGCGCGCCGGTGCTGGCGCGCGGCGGCGGCACGAGCCTCGCGGGGCAGTGCTGCAACGTCGCCGTCGTGCTCGACACGTCGAAGCACATGAACCGGCTCGTCGAGCTGGATGCGGACAGACGGCGCGCACGCGTCCAGCCCGGCGTCGTCCTCGACGAGCTGAGAAACGCCGCCGAGCGACACACGCTCACCTTCGCGCCCGACCCTTCGACGCACAACCACTGCACGCTCGGCGGCATGATCGGCAACAACTCCTGCGGCGTCCACTCGGTGATGGGCGGGAAGACTGACGACAACGTCGAGGAGCTTGAGATACTGACTTACGACGGCGCGCGGATGCGCGTCGGCGCGACCGGCGAAGAAGAGCTTGAGCGCATCATCGGCGAGGGCGGGCGGCGCGGCGAGATTTACGCGCAGCTCAAAGCCTTCGTCGAAAGGTACGCGGACTTGATTCGTGCGCGCTACCCTCAACTGCCGCGCCGCGTCTCCGGCTACAACCTGCCTCACCTGCTCCCCGAAAACGGCTTCCACGTCGCCAGGGCGCTGGTCGGCTCAGAGTGCACGTGCGTGATGATCTTGGAGGCGACAGTGCGACTCGTCTACAGCCCGCCCGCGCGCTCGCTCCTCGTGCTCGGCTACCCGGACGTTTACAGTGCCGCCGACCACGTCACAGAGGTGCTCGCGCACAAACCCGTCGGCCTCGAAGGTCTCGACGACAAACTCGTCGCGGACATGAAGGCCATCGGGCTGCACCCGGAAGACGTGGCGCTGCTGCCGGAAGGCGGCGGCTGGCTGCTCGTGGAGTTCGGCGGCGAGACGAAAGAAGAGTGCGACGAGAAGGCGCGCGGGCTGATGGCCGAGCTGAAGCGGAAGCAGGACGCGCCGGCGATGAAGCTCTTCGACGACGAGCGTGAGGAGAAGCTCATCTGGACGGTGCGCGAGTCGGGACTGGGCGCGACCGCGCACGTGCCGAACAAAAAGATTACGTGGGAGGGCTGGGAGGATTCCGCCGTGCCGCCCGAACGTTTGGGCGGCTACCTGCGCGACTTCCGCAAGCTGCTCGACAAGTTCAAATACGCGGGCGACCTCTACGGCCACTTCGGTCAGGGCTGCGTCCACACGCGCATTGACTTCGACCTGGAGACCGACGCGGGAATTCAGACCTTCCGCCGCTTCCTGCACGAGGCCGCCGACCTGGTCGTCTCTTACGGCGGCTCTTTGTCGGGCGAGCACGGCGACGGGCAGTCGCGCGCGGAGTTGCTGCCGAAGATGTTCGGGCCGGAGCTGGTCGAGGCCTTCCGCGAGTTCAAGGCCATCTGGGATCCGCTGGGGCGTATGAATCCCGGCAAGGTCGTCGAGCCGTACCGCGTGGACGAGAACCTGCGCATCGGGACGAGCTTCAACCCGCCGCACGCCGAGACACATTTCAAATGGCCGAAGGACGAGGGCAACTTCAACCGCGTCATTCTGCGCTGCGTCGGCGTCGGCGAGTGCCGCCGCCACGAGACGGGGACGATGTGCCCAAGCTACCGCGTCACGCGCGAGGAGATGCACTCGACTCGCGGGCGCGCGCGCCTGCTCTGGGAGATGATGAAGGGCGAAGTCATCAGAGACGGCTGGCGGAGCGAGGAGGTTCGAGAGGCGCTCGACCTGTGCCTCGCCTGCAAGGGTTGTAAGGGCGACTGCCCCGTCTCGGTGGACATGGCGACCTACAAGGCCGAGTTCCTCTCGCACTACTACAAGGGCCGCCTGCGCCCCGTCCACGCCTATGCCTTCGGCTACATTGACCTCGCGGCGCGCGTCGCAGCGCACGCGCCCCGCCTCTTCAACTTCTTTACGCAGACGCCGACGCTCGCGCGCGTCGTTAAGGCAATCGTCGGGATGCCGCGGCAGCGGAAGATTCCGGCCTTCGCGAAGGAGACTTTCAAAGCGTGGTTCGAGCGGCGCGGAGCGAAAGCCGGAGAACAGCCATCCGCCATCCGCCATCCGCCATCCGAAATCAAAGGGCGCGTTATCCTCTGGCCGGACACCTTCAATAACCACTTCTTCCCCGCGACCGCCCAGGCCGCGTTCGAGGTCTTGGGGGCCGCGGGCTTCCGCGTGGTCGTGCCGAAAGAGAGTCTGTGCTGTGGCCGCCCGCTCTACGACTTCGGGATGCTCGACCGTGCCGAACGCCTGCTCAAACAAATACTCGCCGCACTGAAAGACGAGATTCGCGCGGGCACGCCCGTAGTTGTTCTTGAGCCGAGCTGCCTCGCCGTGTTCCGCGACGAGTTGACGAACCTCTTCCCCGACAACGAAGACGCGAAGCGCCTGGCGGCGCAGGCGTTCTCCCTGAGCGAGTTTCTCCTGCGCTTCGCGCCCGACTTCAAGCCGCCGCACCTGCCGCGCAAGGCGCTCGTGCACGGTCATTGCCACCACAAGGCGCTGATGACGATGACCGCCGAAGAAGCCGTGCTCAAGAAATTCGGGCTTCACTATGAACTGCTCGATTCGGGTTGCTGCGGCATGGCCGGCTCGTTCGGCTTCGAGCGTGAGCACTACGACGTCTCCGTCCGCGTCGGCGAGCTGGTACTGCTGCCTGC
The DNA here is from genome assembly GCA_030914105.1 of Acidobacteriota bacterium. Taxonomy (GTDB): domain Bacteria; phylum Acidobacteriota; class Blastocatellia; order Pyrinomonadales; family Pyrinomonadaceae; genus QHXN01. Next base: position 5,347 of record JALZHC010000084.1, on the reverse strand, counting down.
CGTGCGCAGCGCGGACGAGGAGACCATCATCGTCGCCGACGGCTTCAGTTGCCGCGAGCAGATCGCGCAGGAGACGAGACGGCGCGCGCTACACCCGGCGGAGGTGATGGCGTTGGCCTTGCGCGAAGGCTTCGACGAGCGAAGCGCCGCCGAAGAGCATCGGCGACTGCATGAGCAGAAGCGAAGGACGGAACAGCTCAACCCGCAGCCCCGCAAGCTGCCGGTGTCCGGCGCGGGGTGATGAGACGCCGCGCTGACCCCAAAGCCGGAGGAAGCAGAAGCCTCGGCGAGCCGGAGGGGTGGAAGACATATGACAGACACTTCAGAACAGTTGGCCTTAGTCACGGGGGCGAACCGGGGCATCGGCTTAGAAGTTACGCGCCAGCTCGCGGCGCTGGGCTTCAACGTCATCCTCGGCTCGCGCGCGCCGGCGAAGGGCGAGGAGGCCGCGCGGCGGATGGTCGCGGACGGGTTGAAGGTGATTCCCAGATGGCTGGACGTGACCGACCAGAAGAGCATTAACGAATTGAAGTCATGGGTCGAAGAGCGTTTCGGCGGCCTCGACGTGCTCGTCAACAACGCGGCCATCCTCTACGACTCATGGCAGCGCGCGGCGGACGCAGACCTCGATGTCGTGCGTGAAGCCTTCGAGACCAACACGCTCGGCGCGTGGCGGATGTGCGAAGCGTTCATCCCGCTCCTGCGTAAGAGCCGTCACGCGCGCGTCGTCAACGTGTCGAGCGAGAGCGGCTCGCTCGCGGCGATGGGCGGCGGGACTCCTGCCTATAGCGTCTCGAAGGTCGCGCTGAACGCGCTCACGCGCATGCTCGCCGACGAACTCAGGTCATCTCGGATTCTCGTCAACTCGGTCTGCCCCGGCTGGGTTGCGACCGAGATGGGCGGCCCACAGGCTCCGCGCACGGTCGAGGAGGGCGCGGCGAGTGTGGTCTGGGCGGCGACGCTTCCCGACGAAGGGCCGACCGGCGGCTTCTTCCGCGACGGAGAGCCGCTCGAATGGTGAGCGGCCGGCGATACTGTCAGGGCTTACCCAGGAATCCTTTCACCTTCCCTTTGACGTAGAGCGCCGCTTCCTCCTTCGTCGCGTGCGCCGGCACGGCCGCGACCAGACGACCGGCGGCCAGCGCCTTGACGTGCTCCTTCGCGCCGCCCGCACTCGGCAGGTGCGCGGCCGCCGCGACGAGCGACCTCTGGTACTCGGAAGGCGGCGACTTCAGTTGCGCCTCGACCTCTTCCGGCGAGGGCTTGCCCGGCGCAGGCTCGACGTACCGCGGGCCTTGGTTCTCAGGCTTCGCAAGCGTCAGCGCGACTTCGAGGTCGGGCGCGACGGCGTCGCGCTCGCTCAAAGGCTTGCCGAGCTTAAAACATTTCCTGAGCGTCGCAATGATCGAGGTGTGGTCGAACGGGTAGGGCGGCCCCTGGTGCGGAAGGCTCTGGTTCGGCACGGGCCGCAGCACCGTCCCCGCTTCTATGTACGGCGAGATGATGACGGCGGGGACGCGCACGCCGTAGCGGTTGAAGTTAAAGCCGTCGGGCGCGAACGAGTCGGGCGGGACTGCCGACGGCGGCGGCACGTGGTCGTAGCAGCCGCCGTGCTCGTCGTAGGTGATGACGAGCAGGGTCTTCTCCCAGTGGGGCGAGTTGCGGAGCGTGTTGTAAACGTCGGCGATGAGCTGGTCGCCGAGCCGAACGTCGTGCGGCGGGTGCTGGTCGGTCGGAAGCGTGCGGAGAATGGGGTCGGGGAAGTAGCGCGGCTCGATGAAGGAGTAAGACGGGAGACGCCCGCGCGCGGCGTCACGCTTGAAGGTATGACGTTCGAGCGGCGCGTCGTAAAAGTGGAAGTGGTCTGCGTGGAGCCAGAGACGCGAGAGCGTAAGCGACTGCGGGAAGTCCTGGAAGTAGACCCTCCACTTCCGGTCGAAGCGGCACGTCTTGAAGCGGTCGAAGACAGCGCGCATGAGGTACGGGAAGTGGAACGGCTCGTTGTTGACGTAGCCGTGCGCCGTGCCGGTGTGGACGAAGAAGCGGTTGGGCCACGTCTGGTCTGGAGCGGAGGCATACCACTGGTCGGAGACGGCGAAGGCGCGCGCCAGTGTACTGAGGGCGGGGAGTTGTTCGGGGCGGAAGTAGTGCATGATGGCTTCGGGGCTGTAGAGCGCGTTCGGCGAAGACGCGTCGCCGCGCCCGGCGACCGATGCCTGAGCCATGTAGTTGTTGACGAAGCCGTCCATCCGGGGGACGCCTTCCACGTTCGCATTCAATCCGAACTGCTGCTCGTTCATGTCGGAGAACAGCTCGCCGGGGTCGGGGTCTGGGATAGTCCAGGTGAAGAGCGAGGAGTTGTTTTCGTTCCAGGCATCAATCCGGCTCGCGGGGCCTTGCGGCGGGTCGTAAGGGTTCGAGGCTCCGGCGGGCAATCCTTCAAATTGCTGGCCGCGCGGCGGAGGGTTGCCGGGGCCGTAGAGCGCGCCGAGCATGTTGTCGAACGAACGGTTCTCCAGCATCAGGACGACGACGTGTTTTATCTTCTCGGTGAGTATGCTCACGGCTTCATATTAGCGGAAGAGGCGAGCGAGCGGAGAATTGTTTCTAAGGGTTTTGAAGGGGGCAGGGCGAAACCCGCCCCCTTCTTGCGTCCAAACTGAAGTCGCCCCCGTCACAGCGACTTCAGGAAGTGGATGAGCTGCGCCTTCTGGAGCTTCGTCAGCGCCTGATAGTTGACTCTGCTCGTAGTGGCCTGGCCGGCGTGGCGCAGGATGGCCTCGTTTAAGGTGAACGACTGCGCGCCGCTGTTCGTGGGCGCGGAAGCAGAGCCGCCGTCGTGCATGAAGCGGTCGTGCGTCCTCAGGCCCCAGAGCGGCGCGGTGCGCACCATGTTCTTGGTCGCTTCGCCGCCGGCCTGTGCGATGCCGTCGCCCGTGCCGATGTCGTGCAGCAGGAAGTCGCCGAAGGGGTGGATGATCTTATCGCCCAGCTCCGCCGGCACGATGAACTGCCCGCCGTTGATGACCGAGCCGGCTGCCGAGGTCTGGATCGTGCGGACGTGGCAGACCGAGCAACTGAGCGAGTCGAAGAGGGCCGAGCCGGGGTCGGACGCGTCGTCGGGGACGAGCGTGCGGTCGCGCGGCGGGGCCTTGGTCGAGCGCATGAAGTTTGCGAAGGCCACGATATCCTCCTCGCCGTCTTCGCCGCAGTTGGCCAGCGGCTCGCTGTTGCAGGGCTGGTTGTCCGGCACACTGTCGAAGGCTGCGACGGAGCGACCGAGCGAGGTGTTCTCGACGAGGTTGAAGCGGTTGGTGATGCCCATCTCGTTGAGGTATGCGTCGGACGCGAAGGAGAGCAGACTCCCCAGTTGATCCTTCCAGCCGAAGCGACCGACGCGCGTCTGCTCCGGCGACTCGAGCACGTCAACCTCGATGGCCGTGCCGCGCATGTTCGAAGGCTGGCCGTCGCGTATCGCGAACAGGGTCGCGTCGCTGATGGCCTCGACGAAGCCGTCGCCGAGCGTGTTGAGCGAGGAGCGGAAGGTGCGGATGTTCTCGCCCTGATCCTTGGAGAAGGCGGGCAGGTCGCCGCCGCCGAAGCCGGGCGCGGAGAGCTGGGTCGGGTTGCTGCCGTCGGTCGGCGCGATGGCCCAGACGTTGAGGCTCCCGCTGCGGTCGCTGCCGAAGGCGATGGCCGTGTTGTCGGGCGCCCAGGCGGGGTTGCGGTCTGAGGCCGCGTTGTTCGTCAGCCTGACGGCGACGCCGCCCGCCGCGGGTATCTTATAAATCTCGTAGTTGCCGTCGCGGTTCGTGCTGAAGGCGATCTGCGTCCCATCAGGCGAGTAGCTGGGGTGCTCGTCGTTGCCGGGGCCTATCGTGACCTGCACCTGCGCAGACCCGTCTGCCATCATCGTAAAAATCTTTCCGGGCGACCTGACGAAGGCGATCCTCGTCCCGTCGGGCGAGTAGGTGGGCATCGTGTCGTCGAAGTTTGAGTTGGAGATGTTCACCTGGTTGGTGCCGTCCTGGTTCATCACGAAAATCTGTGCCCGCCCCGTGCGGGTGCTGGTGAAGGCGATCTTCGTCCCGTCGGGCGACCAGGTGGGCTGCGAGTCCGCGCCGGAGATGGTCATGTCGTTCGGGTTCGTCCCGTCGTTGTTGACGATCCAGATGGCGCCGCCAGCGCCGAAGGTGATTCGCGTCCCGTCGGGCGAGAAGGCCGGGAAGCTGCCCGTCGAGGGCGTGCTGCCCGTGACGTTCAGTGGCCCGAACTGGCCGCCATCCCAGCCCATGAGGCTGACCTGCCCGGAGTTGTTGACGTAGGTGATGCGCGGCCCGTCGGGGACGCGCTCCTGAATTTTCGTGCTGAGGGCGCGCGCCTGCATGAGCGAGCCGCCGGGCGCGGGGATGAACGAGCCATTGGGGCCAGTGTGGCCGGCCCGCGTCTCGAAGACCTGGCTGACGCCGCCGGTGGCGCGGTTCTGGTGGCACTCGCGGCACGACTGCGCGTTGTAGACCGGCCCGAGGCCATCCTCCGTCCTGTCAACCTTCTCGAAGAGGGCCTCGTCGCCGAGGAACGTGCCGCGCGTGTTGGCGTCGCCCTGCGGCTCGAAGCCGTTGGTTGTGTTGTCGAAGGCCGCGGGGGCCTCGGTCGGGCCGCTCTGGCTTCTGACGGCCCGCGTGAGCACGAGTGAAGTGACGAGCGCCGAGGCGAACAGCGCGATGGCGAATAACTTGAGAACTTTCATGGCTTCCTCCTTCGTTCGAATCGGCTTCCGGGGCAAGCCGGGAGTGGGGCGACCGCCGACGGCGGCCTGTGGGCGCGAGGGTTAAGAACTGCGAGTGACCCTTGGACGGAAAAAAGTTGAATGCAGTCCGGCGCGTGCCGCCTGCGCGACAACGCCTACTGAAGACACTCCGCACACGTAAGCGAGGCGGTGGGAGCGAGCGACTCAGAAGAACGGACGGCGGTGCTATGTGCGTACCGCGTACCGGTAAATAGGTGGAAGTGAGATTAACGGGAGATGAGGGATTCTCCTGTTAACAGAAAAACGGGCGCGCAGAGATCATCCTCATGGAGCTGGGGCCCAATGGGGTCGGGGCCATACGGTCTAACGGTCGTCTCGGGAGTTTAGGGGTGCGAGGAAATTTACTCGCTTCGGGAAGCGGCGTCAAGATAATTTTGGCGGTCACGGGGTCTATTCATCCTGGGCGTCGCGGTGGCTCACTGCCCCTGAGAAAAGAATTAATAGACCCCGTGCGAGAGGAGTCCGGCGTGCAGGTGGTCAAAACGGAAGTGCGATGACGAGAAGGGAGAGCCGGAGGCTAAAGTCTCCGGCTCGTGA
>JALZHC010000546.1 GCA_030914105.1 Acidobacteriota bacterium | reverse complement strand
GCGCGGCAGTCTGCGCCGACGCCGCTTCGCCCTTCGCGACCGCGGCGGCCTCGCGCTTCTCGCTCCAGCCGACGCCGACCAGCAGGCCCGCGAAGAAGAGCAGGGCGCACAGCGCGAGCGCGCCGCCGAGCAAACCCCACAAAGATTTTCCGTCGAATGAAAAGTCGTAAGTCATCTCTCACCTCCGGACGTTCGAGCGTCCTCAGGGAATCATCATCTTCGTCTGACCCGGACTGACTATCTGAATGACGCCGCCCCAGTTGCACATGAGCTTCGAGTTGTTGTCGAGCGCGGGCATGCCCCCGATGAGAACGGTGGGTGCGCCGACGATCCACGGCGCGGCGGTCGCCGGCACGCACGGCATCGGCGTCAAAACTCCGAGCGCCGCCGCGGTCGCCGCCGCCACGGTCGGGTTCGCGGGCGACGAGCACATGCCGAACGGCATGATGTTGACGAGCGGCGCGTAATCCATGATGGTGGCCGCCGGCGTCTGCGTCAGCACGCGGTTCGACGGCAGCACTACGAGCGAGCTCGGCGCGGCCCCGAAGCTGCACTGGAGCATTGCGCCCATGCAGACCTGAATCGCCATAACTTCAACCCCTCTTCCCGGAGCGCGGATGGCTCGCGCCGCGCGTTAGCGTCGCGGCGGCGCGGGCTGCGGCTTCCCTTCCTTGTAGTAGACGCGCTGCATGACCTTGCCGCCTTCGGCGAACTCGACGAACTCGCCTTCGAGCTTGCCGCCTTTGAACTGCGCGCGCGTGTGAACCTTGCCCGTCGGGTAATACTCGACCGAGAAGCCTTCGGGCTTGCCCGCCCGGAACTGCGAACGCTTCACCGTGCGGCCCGCACGGTCGTACCAGATGGAGTCGCCGTCGAGCTTGCCGGCTTTGTATGACGCGCGCGCAAGGACGCTCCCGTCCTCGTCATACGTCACAGACTCGCCGTCGAGCTTGCCGGCCTTGTAAGAAGAGACGGCGACGACCCGGCCCGCCGCGTAGACGACCATCGGGCCGTCCAACACGCCGCCGCGGAAGCTCGCGCGCTGCGCGACAGCGCCCTCTTCGTCGAACATCGTCGTCTCGCCTTCGAGCACGCCGCCACGGAAGTTCGAACGCTGCACGACCCGGCCCCCTTCGCCGCGGATGACGACCTCGCCGTCCGGCCCCTTTGGCTCGCGCGGCTGGCCCTCCTCCTGGCGCTCGGTCTGTTCCTGAGCCGTTGACATCTCAACCCGTCAACAAATCCGTGCGGCTCTCGCCGCCGCTTTACTGGCCGTTCTCGCCGTCAGTTGATTTGAACGAGCGACCCCTTGATCTGCGTGACGCCGGAGCTTTCGACCGTCGCCGAGGCGTTGCCCTTGTTGGTGATGGCGGTCTGCGCCTCGTTTGTGATCGAGAGGCCCTTGTTCGTCAAAGAGGTCTGCGCCTCGGTGGCGACCGAGAGGCCCTTGTTGCTCATCGCGGCCTGCGTCTCGTGCGACATCGCGCCCGTGGACTTGACGGTGGCCGAGCCTGTGACGTTGATCGTCACGTTACCTGTCACCTTCAGCTCGTAGTTGCCTGTGACTTCGAGCGTGTAGTTGCCGGAGACCTTCTGCGTGTAGTCGGCCTTGTCGGTGTGCGTCTCGTTCCCCGTCACGGTCAGGTCGCGCGTGCCCTTGACCTCGTAGGTCTCGTTGCCGGTCTGCACCTGGAAAGTCCGGTTGCCCTTGGCGACGACGTAGGTGTCGTTGCCCTCTTGAATCGTCGTCGAGCGGTCGCTCTTAATCGTGTTGGTCTCTTTGTTCTTGACGGTCTTCGTGCGGTCGTTCTCGACGACGATGTTGTGATCCTTCTGCGCGTGGAGGTAGACCTCTTCGGAGTCCTTCTTGTCCTCGAAGCGCAGCTCGTTGAAGCCCGCGCCGCCCTTCGACGTGTTGCTCTTGACGGTGCTCTTGGTCTGCTCGTCGGGCAGTGTGTAGGGGACGACCTGCTCGGCGTTGTAGACCGCGCCGGTAATTAAGGGCCGGTCGGGGTCGCCCTCCTCGAAGCTGACGACGACCTCCTGGCCGATGCGCGGCAGGAAGATGCCGCCCCAGGATTTGCCGGCCCAGCCCTGGTCAACGCGAATCCAGCACGAAGAGTTCTCGTCCGATTTCCCCTTCTGATCCCAGTGGAACTGCACCTTGACGCGCCCGTACTTGTCCGTCCAAATCTCCTCGCCGGATTTGCCGACGACAATCGCCGTCTGCACGCCCGCGATGACGGGCCGGGGCGTCGCGCGCGGCGGGCGGAAGGGCACGTCGACGGGAAACGCCTCGAAGGAGTTGGTGTAGCGCTCTTGGGTTGCGGCGTGCGAGACGGCGCGCAGGACGTAGGTCGAGTTGGCGTCGTCGCGGTAGTGGTCTTTGAGTTCAAACTTGTAGCCGGCGGCAAACGCCCGGACGTGCCCCTCGCCGCGCAGAGTCTTCTTCGGGTGCTCGTGCGATTCCAGCCGGACGTTGGCGCGCGACTCGCCCGCGTCCTTCTTGAGGAAGCCGCCCGGATACTCGTAGACGCGCAGGTCGCCTTCGCCTGCGGCCTCGACCTTGAGGTCTGTGGAGGGCGTCTCGAAGTTGAAGTCGTCGTGTGCGAACTTGCCCGTGACGACCTGCTGCTCGATGCGCAGGCGCGTGACGGCGCGGTCGTCCGTGTGCTCGATGGCGGAGGCGCGGTAGTGCGCGCCGGAGTCTAAGCCGGGGCAAGGTTGGTGTGCGCTGGCGTCGTCGGCCAGCACCAGCGTGTGCTTGCCGTCCTCGTGCTCGAAGAAGTAGAAGATGCCTTCGTCCTCCATGAGGCGCGAGACGAAGTTGAAGGCCGTCTCGTTGTACTGCACGCAGTAGTCGCGCGCCGCGTAAGTTTTCGTCAGAGAGTTCTTGTAGTCGGTGAAGCCGAGTTCCGTGAAGAGGCCGGTGATGATGTCGGGCGTGGACTTATTCTGGAAGATGCGGCAGTCGGCGGTGAGCGTCAGTTGCCAGAGCCAGGGCCGAAGCTCGGCATGGTAGGTCGTCAGGCGCTCGTTCGTGTCCTCCTGCATGAAGCGCGCGACGACGCCGTGGAAGTAGTGCTTCGTGCCGTCGTTCAAGGAGAGCGTGACGGTCGCGCCCTGGCCGACGACCGACGAGAAGTCGAGGCCCTTGTCCTCCGAGACCAGCTCCAGCGCGTAGTGAAATAGCCCCGACATCTGCTCCTCACCGCTGAAGGCGCGCACGAGCACCTTGTCGGCACCGAGCGGCGTCGTGATCTGAAGCTTGAGTGTGTCCTGCTTGTAAGTCGCGCTCATAAGTTCGAGAGAGTGATAAGTGATGAGTGATAAGTGATAAGAAGCTGGCCGCAGCCACTTATCACTTATCACTCATCACTTATCACTTGTTTCTTCATCTCTGGCCTTTCTTCAGACGCGCCTCGGCGAAGGCGCGCAGCGTCGCCGCGAAGCGCGGGTAGCGCGCGGTGAACTCGTCGAGGTCTTGCTTGCGCAGCTCTAACAGCTCGCACTCTTCGAGCGTGACGACCGACGCCTGCCTGACCTTGCTCGTGATGAGCGCAAGCTCGCCGAAGTAGTCGCCCTCGCGCAGCGTGCCGAGGTGCGCCTCCCTGCCGTCTTCGTCGCGGCGGATGACCTTCACCGAGCCGCGGCGGACGACGAACATCGAGTCGCCTGCTTCGCCCTGCCGCACGACGAGCCGGTCGGCCTCGAAGGGGCGCGACTG
>JALZHC010000545.1 GCA_030914105.1 Acidobacteriota bacterium | reverse complement strand
CATCGAGGGCACTAACAAGCTCTCGCTCGCCGACGTCTCCGGCGACCTGCGCACACAGAAGGCGAACGTGCTCGGCATCGTCCCGCTCTTGGGCTACGGTCGCGGCTACACGAGCGAAGACGCGCTCGCGCACGACCAGCGCATCATCGAGGCGCGGATGCACGACCTCGGCTACCGTCACGCCGCCGTCAACGTCCGCCAGGGCATCTCGCCCACAAGCGACGACATCATCATCACCTTCGAGGTTGCGGAAGGCCCGCTCACGCGCGTCACCTCAATCGAGACGCGCGGCAACGAGATTTACACCGGCGCGCAGCTCCGCGACGTGCGCTGCCCCGCCAACCCTCTGCCCGACGAGTCCTGCCTCGTCACGGGCGGCCCCTTCTCGCGCACCGCCGCGCGCTCCGACGGCGAGCGCATACGCGCCTTCTACTCTAAAAACGGCTACGTCGACGCAGACGTGCAGCTCTCGGTGGACGAGCTTCCCGACGCCCCGAACGGCGACGAGCAGGTGCGTCTTGTCTACAACGTCAACGAGTCGGACAAGGTCTTCATCAACCACATCTTCGTCAACGGACTGGTCAAGACGAAGCGCGAGGCCGTGCTCGAAGCCGTCCCCTTGCGCGAGAATGAAGTGCTCCGGGGCGACGACCTCGCCGAGGCCGAGCGCACGCTCCTGAACACCACGGACGCCTTCCGGCAAGTGCTCATCCGCACCGAGGACGCGGGCCAGACCGCGGGCGGCTTCCGCCGCAAGGACGTGATCATCGACATCCTTGAGAACAAGTCGGTGACGACCGAGTATATCGTCGGCTTCTCGACCGACACCGGCCCGGAGTTCGGCTTCGAGCTGCGCGACGCCAACCTCTTCGGCCAGCTCCGCCAGGGCAACATCCGCACGCGCTACAGCACGCTGCAACAGCTCCTGCGCTTCGAGTACGTTGATCCGCGCTTCCGGCGCTACGGCCAGAAGAAGTTCTCGCCCTTGACGCTCTCGCTGCAATACCAGCGCGACACCTCGGTCACGCGCTTCTTCCGCACGACCATTGACCGCGGCACGAACGGCATCGTCCAGCGCTTCGACGCCGAGGGTAAGCTCATCGACGAACTGGGCCAGCGCGTCGGCGAGCCTTCCATCAACCGCTTCACCTTCAGCGCCGAGACGCAGCGCGACCTCGAACTGGAGCTGACGCCTTCGGGCGCGCAGCGCAAGCGCAGCACAGTCTTCCTGCGCTACAACTACGAGGACGTGCGCCTCTACAACATCGGCAGCCTCCTCATCGCCAACGTGCTGCGGCCCGACCGCGCGGTGCGTCTGTCGCGCTTCGGCGTCTCGTTCGCGCGCGACACGCGCGACCGGCAGTTCGACCCGACGCGCGGCGACTTCCTCTCGGCCGACTACGCGCTCGCCCTCAAGCAGCTCGGCGGCAACCTCTCCTTCAACAAGATGTTCCTCACCTACCGCCGCTACCAGGCCGTCAACCGCCTGCGCAACACCGTGCTCGCCGCGAGCGTGCAGCTCGGCATGGCGAACGTCCTCAGCCCGTCCGACCGCAACGGCAACGGCGTGATTGACGCCGCGGATCGGCGTCTGCCCATCAGCGAGCGCTTCTTCACGGGTGGCTCGACATCTCTGCGCGGCTTCAACTTTCAGGAGGCCGGCCCGCGCGTCGTCGCGCCCTTCTGCACCTTCGGCCCGCAGGCCGGCCCCGTCCCGAACACGAACCCGCCGCCTGACTTCCTCCCGCCGTGCGGCACGTTCCGCGACCAGAAGGGCAAGCCCGTCACGGTCAACCCCTTCACCGTGCCCATCGGCGGGAACGCCGAGGCCGTCGTCAACCTCGAAGCGCGCGTCGCCATCACGCGCGACCTACAGGCCGTGCCCTTCTACGACGGCGGCAACGTCTTCGACCGCGCGCGCGACCTCTTCCACCCAGGCAAGTGCGGCCCAGACCGCGACCCGAACACCTGCCAGAAGTGGACGCACACGGTCGGCCTGGGCTTCCGGCTGAAGACTCCGCTCGGCTCGCTCGGCGTGGACTATGGCTACCTTCTCAACCCGCCGGAGTTCGTTATCCCGCAGTTCGGCGGCACGACGGCCATCCAGCGGCTCAAGCGCGGCAACATCAACTTCCGCTTCGGGCAGACGTTCTGAGGAATGCAAAGGAAAAAGGCAAAAGGCAAAAGTGGAAGGCAGGAAAGGGTGACTTGATGAGAGAGTCTGCGAGAGGAAATAAAGCGAGCACGCGCCGGATGCGCGCCGGAACGTTCGCGCGCGTCCTCGCGGCGTTTTCACTTTTGCCTTTTGCCTTCTGCCTTCTGCCTTCGCGCGCGTGCGGGCAGGAAGTGGTTGACCGCATGGTCGCCGTCGTCAACGACACGGGACTGATTACTTACTCTGACCTCCTGTGGCAGCTCGCGCTGCAACCCAGCGTGCCGCTCGACCGTCCACGGCAGGACGACCTGCGCGGCGCGCTCGACCTGCTCATCGGCCAGCGCCTTATCCTTCAGGAGGCAGAGAAGCTGCCGGCGGTCGCCCCGACGCAGAAGGAGATTGACGACGAGACGACGCGCCTCATCGGCTTCTTCCCCTCGCAGGCGGCCTTCTACGAGCGGCTCGCGCGCGTCGGGCTGGGCCAGGACTCGGCGCAACTGCGCGAGATCATCTCCGACCGCGTGCGCATCCAGAAATATCTCGACTTCCGCTTCGGCTCCTTCGTCGTCGTCACGCCGAAGGAGGTCGATGACTACTACCGCGACGTGTACGTGCCGCGCTGGCGACGCCAGTCGCCGGGCGTCGTCGTCCCCGTGCTCGACAAGGTGCGCGACCAGATTCAGCGCGAGCTGACCGAGGGCAAGAAGGAGTCCGACACCGACAACTTCCTCGAACAGGCGCGCGCCTCCGCGCAAATAACCATCCTCGACGAGTCGCTGGCCGACACGGGCCAGAAGCCGCAGGCGAAACCGTAGAGGTCAGAGGTCAGAGGTCAGTTGTTGTGCACTCGCGACGGCGTGTGAGCGAGAGGGCAAGCAAGACGGACAACGCTTTTACCGACCTCTGACCTCCAACCTCTGACCTCTGTTTTTTTATGTGGCGCAGAGTCGGCAAGAGTAGCAGGCGACCCCGCCTGGGCCTGGCGCTTTCGGGCGGCGCGGCGCGCGGCATCGCACACGTCGGCGTGCTGAAGGTCTTGGCGGGGGCCGGCATCCGCGTTGACTGCGTGGCCGGAACTTCGGCGGGCGCACTCGTCGGCGGCGCGCTGGCCGCCGGCATGCCGCTCGAAGAGATCGAGAAGATCGGACGCAGCCTGCGCTGGCGCGACCTCGGTCGGGCGACACTCTCGCGCCTCGGCGTCCAGTCAAACGCGCGCCTCGAAGAGTACGTCCGCGCGCGCTTCCCCGTCACGCGCTTCGAGGATTTGCCAACCCCTTTCGCCGCCGTCGCCACAGACCTGCACACGGGCGCGGCCATCGTCATGCGCGACGCGGGCGACCTCGCCCTCGCCATCCGCGCAAGCTGCGCGGTGCCCGGCTGGTACGTGCCCGTTACCGACGCGCAGGGACGACAGCTCGTTGACGGCGGACTCGTCGCCAACCTGCCCTCTTCGGTCGCGCGCTCGCTCGGCGCCGAAGTGGTCGTCGCGGTGGACGTGAACTACGAGGGCGCGAAGTTCATGGGGCCGCCCACTTCGGTCGTCGGCGTGCTCTTGCAGTCCTTCATCGTCGC
>JALZHC010000544.1 GCA_030914105.1 Acidobacteriota bacterium | reverse complement strand
GCCGACGTTGTCATCACGAACAAGAACATCGGCCACTCGTTCCCGCCGGAGCTGCGCGACTTCTACGCGGCGCACTTGCAGTTCACAGTCGCCGACGCCGCGACGGGCCGCGTGCTCTACGAGTCGGGCTTCATCAAGCCCGACGGCTTCCTCGACGAGTCGGCGCACAACTACAAGACTTATCTCGTGACGCCCGACGGCAACTTCAACGACAAGCATTTCATCTGGAAGACGCGCGTCATCGCGCAGAACAACCAGGTCGGGTCGGGACGCTCCGACGTTGCGCGCTATCGCTTCCAAATCCCTTCGGACGCGGGCGACGCGCTGAAGATCACGGCGCGTCTGCGCTACCGGCGCTTCACGCGGACTTTCAGCAATTACGCTCTGGGGAAGAACGTTGACTACCCCGTCGTCACGATGGCGACCGCCGAGTACACGATGCGCGTCGGCCGGAACGAGGCGCAGGAGCCTTTGAAGGGCGCGACGCCCGACTGGCGTCGCTGGAACAACTACGGCATCGCGCTCTTCGACAACCGGCAGTTCCCGCTCGCCGCCGAAGTGTTCGCGCACGTCGCCGAGCTTGACGAGACCTACCGCCCGATGGCGCTCACGAACCGCGCGCTCGCGCTCATCGAGCTGGATCGCTGGGACGACGCCTCGAATCTCGTTGACGCGGCGCTCACCATCAAACCCGACCTCGCGCGCGCACTCTTCCAGCGCGCGCGCATACGACGCCAGCGCGGCCAGCTCGCCGACGCCGAAGCCGACATCCGCCGCGTGCTCGACGCCTTCCCGCGCGACCGCCTCTCTTTGCAGCAGCTCGGAGAGCTTTCCAAGATCAAGCGCGACTTCACGACCGCGCGCGACTGTTACGAGCGCATCCTCAAGATAGACCCGGAGGACTCGGGCTCGCACTACAACCTGATGCTCATCTACCGCAAGCTCGGCATGAACGAGCAGGCGCGCGCCGAGGCCAAGGTCTTCGCAGACCTCAAAGACGACCCGGCGGCTCTGCCCCTGGCGAACGAATTCCTTCGCCGCCACCCGGAGATGAAGGGCGAGAGCGTGCCGTTCCACGTCCACGACCTCGCGCGCGGGCGCGCGGAAGTCGCCAGCTCGGAAGAGAGATGAGCGACGGCTCGGAAGAGAGATGACTGACAAGGCAAGTGGAGAAAGATAACTGACAAGGGGAAATCTGCCTCGCATGAAGAGAATGAAAGTTTTCGTGTTCTGGGTGGGAGTCGTCTTCCTGTTCGCCCTCGCCGTCTCCGCGGCGTCGGGCGCGTCCCGTTCGTCTGACAGCCGCCGCGGGAACGCGCAGACCGAAAGGGGCCGCAGCGTCTACACGGCCAACTGCGCGCGCTGCCACGGCGGCGACGGCATGAGCCACACCTCGATGGGCCAGATGACCGAAGCGCCGAACCTGAGCGACGCCGCGTGGCAGTCGCGCCGCAGCACCGCGCGCATGATCTCCTCGGTCACGAACGGTCGCGGCGAGATGCCCGCCTTCAGGCGCAAGCTCTCGCGCCAGGATATCGCCGCCGCGGTCGCCTACGTGCGGACGCTCCGGCGCTGAGCGCGCGCCGACAGGCTACAGTACCGAGAGCGGTAGCGAGCGGGTACGCGCTACGAGTAATATTGATACCCTGTAACTACGACCCGCTCGCGGTACTGTATCTGCACTCTGTCGGACGCAACCCGAATGAACCTGCTCCCGAAAGCCTTCGCTGCAAGCCTCCTGCTGCTGCTCGCGTCGGCGGGCGTCCGCGCGCAAGCCCCCAGCGTCATAAAGGTCGAGCCGCCCTCTTGGTGGGCCGGGCACACGATCAAGCCCGTGCGCCTGCTCATACGAGGCACGAACCTGCGCGGCGCTCACGTCAAACCCGAACCGCGCGCCCCGCTCCGGCTCTCAGACGAGAAGGTCAACGACGCGGGCACGTACCTCTTCGTTAACCTCGACATCAACCCGACGGCGCAGCCCGGCGACTACCGGCTGCTCGTTGATAACGGCGCGGGAAGCGCGTTCGCCTCCTTCCGCGTCAACCCGCCGCTCGACCCGAACAAAGATTTTCAGGGCATCACGACCGACGACGTGATCTACCTCATCATGCCCGACCGCTTCAGCGACGGCGACCCGTCGAACGACGCGCCCGCCGGCAGCCCCCCGGAAGCAAACGACCGCCGAAATGCGCGCGCCTGGCACGGCGGCGACCTGCGCGGCGTCATCAATCATCTCTCTTACCTGAAAGACCTCGGCGTCACGGCCATCTGGCTCACGCCTTGGTACGACAACTGGAACGGCGTCACGCGCTGCGACCATCCCTGGTGTCCGAACACCTTCTATCACGGCTACGCGGCCATTGATTACTACGGCGTCGAGGATCACTTCGGCGACCTCGCCACATTGCGCGAGCTGGTCGAGCGTGCCCACGCGCTCGGCCTCAAGGTCATACAGGATCAGGTCGCCAACCACATCGGCTCTCACCACCCCTGGCTCGCAGACCCGCCGACGCCCAGTTGGTTCCACGGCACGCGCGAGAGCCACCTGCGCAACCCCTTCCGCGCAGACCTGCTGCTTTCGCCTCACGCGCCCGACGCCGCGCGGCGGCCCACGCTCGACGGCTGGTTCTCCGACGACATGCCCGACATGAATCAGGACGAGCCTGAAGTCGCGCGCTACGAGATACAGAACGCGCTCTGGTGGCTCGGCGTGACGGGCGCGGACGGCATACGCCAGGATACGATCCAGTACATGCCGCGCGCCTTCATACGCGACCTCAACGTCGCGCTTCGCCGCCAGTACCCGCGCATGTGGATGGTCGGCGAGGTCTTCGACACAGACCCCGTCCACACAAGCTTCTTCATCGGCGGCCACACGGGCTGGGACGGCATCGACACGCAGCTTCCCGCCGTCTTCGACTTCCCCTCGTGGGGCGTCTCGTGCGGCGTCTTCACGGGCCGCCTGCCCGTCTCGCAACTGCGCTTCATCCTCCGCTCGGACTCGCTCTACCCAGACCCCTCGCGCCTCGTCACGATGCAGAACAACCACGACACGCGCCGCTTCATGTCTCTGCCGGGCGCGACGCTCGAAGGCGCGATGCTCCACATGGCCTACACGCTGACCACGCGCGGCACGCCGGAGATTTACTCCGGTGAGGAGATCGCGATGGAGGGCGGCGACGACCCGGACAACCGGCGCGACTTTCCCGGCGGCTTCGCGGGCGACGCGCGCAGCGCGTTCGAGCAGGCTGGGCGCACCCCTGCCGAGCAGCGCATGTTCGAGTGGACGCGCGAGCTTCTCCGCCTGCGCCGCGACCACACGGCCCTGCGCCGCGGCTCGCTCCTCGACCTCTTCTTCGACGAAGACTCTTACGCCTACGCGCGGCGCGACGACTCGGAGACCGTCATCATCGCCATCAACCGCGCCGCCGTCCCGAAAGAGATAACGTTTCCTGCCGACTACCTCGGCGCGCGCGCGAGTTCGCGGCTCGAACCGCTGCTCGCGGCCAAAGACCGCCCGGCGGCCAGCGCGGGCGCGTTCAGGTTCAGCGTGCCGGCGAAGTCCGTGGTCGCCTACAAACTCTCGCCTCCCTGAGATTTCCGTTGCCCTCACGCGACAATTGTTGTAGCTTTCCAAGCAATCCAAAACTCGCGAGGTCAGAGGTGAGCTTCCCAAGAGCGTGCGGAGTCCTTTTGCACCCGACTTCCTTGCCTGGTCGCTACGGCGT
>JALZHC010000543.1 GCA_030914105.1 Acidobacteriota bacterium | reverse complement strand
GCGGGGAACGTACATGAAATAGGCGAGTACGCGCTTCTGCTGGCGCGCGCGCCGACGCATGAAGCGGCGACGCACGCCCGCGTCTTCGGCCCGGCTGCGCGCCTCGACGACCACGGAGAAGGACGGCAGCAGCCGCTTCGTGTTGTGGACGGTGACGATGACGGGCGCGGGGTCGCCCGCGAAGATGTGGTCTGGGAAGCGCGCCGAGACGACGAGGTCGCGCAGAGAGGAGCGCGCCGCCGTCCAAGCCACGAACAGCGTCGAGGTCATCACCGAGAAGACGAGGAAGAGGAGATTGTTGCCCGTGTTCCAGGCGGCGAAGGCGACGACCGCATAGACACAGACGAAGACGACGCCGCCCGCCGTCACCTGAAACGGAAGGTTGAGCCGCGCGGCCTCCGCGCGCGCCGAGCGCGCCAGCGGCGGCACGACGAAGATGACGATGAGCACGGCGAACAGCAGCGACGCGATGGCGCCCAACCGCGTCAGCTCCCAGTCGCCGCTCCGCCGCGCGAGCACGGTGATGAGTGCCGCGCTCACGCCGCTCAGGACAACGAGCGCGCCGAGAATCGTATTGCGCCAGGCGCGAAAGAAAGAGACGGGGGGACGGGGGGACGTGGAGACGGGGAGATTTGGAGGAGAGGACGCAGGACGCGCTAGCGGCGGGGCGACGGGGCGAGACGCAGGATGTTCCTCAAGTGACGCGGCTGTGCCTCGGTTCTCCCCGTCTCCCCGTCTCCTCATCTCCTCGTCCCCCTGTCTTCCCGTCGAGGTCTCATAGCGGGACGCTCACGGTCTTCATGATCTCGCGCAGGACTTCCTCGGCCTCCTCGTTGCGGCGATGGAGCGAGGAGGAGAAGCGCGAGTTGACGACGAGGCGATGCGCGAAGACCGGGAGGATGAGGCGCTTGATGTCGTCGGGCAGGCAGTAGTCGCGCCCTTCCGTGAGCGCGAGGGCCTGCGCCGAGCGGAAGAGTGCGAGCGTGCCGCGCGGGCTGACGCCGAGGTCTAAAGTCTCGGAGTCGCGCGTCGCGGCGACGATGCGCATGAGGTAGTCAACCAGCGCGTCGTCAACCGAGACCGACTGCACGGCGCGCTGCACCTCGACCACGTCCTCGCCGGACAGCACGGGCCTCAACGCTTCGAGCGGGTCGCCGTGCTCTCGGTCGCGTAAGATTTCCTTCTCGATCTCAAAGGCCGGGTAGCCGATTCTCAGGCGAAGCATGAAGCGGTCAACCTGCGACTCCGGCAGGGGGTACGTGCCGTGGTGCTCGATGGGGTTCTGCGTGGCGACGACGATGAAGGGCGCGCGCAAATGATAGGTCACGCCCTCGACCGTGACGTGCCCCTCGGCCATCGCTTCGAGCAGGGCGGATTGCGTCTTGGGCGTCGTGCGGTTGATCTCATCGGCGAGGACGACGTTGGCGAAGACCGGGCCGTGCTTGAACTCGAACTCGCCCGTCCGCTCGTTGTAGACCGAAAGCCCGATGACGTCCGAAGGCAGAAGGTCGGAGGTAAACTGGATGCGCTGGAAGGTGCAGTTGAGCGCGCGGGCCAGCGCCTGCGCGAGCGTGGTCTTGCCGACGCCCGGCACGTCCTCGACGAGGAGGTGGCCGCCCGCGAGCAGCGTGACGATGGCGAGGCGCACGGCTTCGGGCTTGCCGCGGATGACGCGCTCAATTGCCGACTGCAAACGCGCCACGGCCTCGGCGGCCTCGACCGCCGACATCAAACCCTCGCCGCCCGCAGGTTGGAGATTTCGCATGACCGAGACCATTCTAAAGGGAAAAGAGGTCAGAGGCTAGAGGTTAGTTAAAAACCAGGCTGGAAACCGTCCGCCAGGAAAGCAGGACGGGCGGCGAACACGACGACTAACCTCTAACCTCCAGCCTCTAACCTCTCCTTTGATGCCGGTGTGACTTGCGCGGTTCCGTATAGTAGAATTTTTCCGCCGGAAAACGGCTGCCCTCGCCGCGTCATCTGAGGCATAGCCGCTTTGTGGAACTCCGACCCGTTAGACACGTGTACTGTGAAGGCAGTGAGGTTTTGAAAGCATGAGAGAGAACCGAAAGATTTTACGCCAGCGGGGCTTCTCGCTCGTCGAGCTGATGATCGTCATCTCGATCATCGGCATCCTGGTCGCCATCGGCATCCCCGCCTGGCAGGCCAGCGTCCGCTCGACCAACGAGGCCGCCGCCATCACACACCTCCAGCGCATCTCGACCGCGCAGGTGACCTACTTCAACACCAAGAACCGCTCCGGCTATGGAACCTTCGACCAGCTCTCTTCCGGGGGCTACCTCGACAAGGTCTTTACGGGCGACGCGCCGCTCGTTGACGGCTACATCTTCACGATGACTTTGACGGCCAAGTCGGGCAACCAGCCGCCGGCCTACGCCGTCCAGGCCAACCCGCAGAAGCCCACGGGCCTGACCGCGACCGGCAACCGCTACTTCTACATTGGCTCCGACGTCGGACGCCCGACCTCCAACAACGAGAAGCCCGCCACTCCCGACGACACGTCTGTCGGCGGCGGCTAAAAGCGACCCCTTCCGTGCTCCACTAAAGCGCCGCACGCAAGCGCCCAAGCTAACCCGCTTGACGCTCGCGCGCGCGCTTTGTTAGGATTCGGCATCCTCAAATTGTTGCCTGCCCGCTTAGCTCAGTGGTAGAGCGCCGCTTTCACACAGCGGAAGTCAGTAGTTCGAGTCTACTAGCGGGCATTTTACCTGCTCGCCGCAGGAGGCAGGTTGTGGCGAAGCGAATTCCGAAACTTCATTACACGCAGATCAACCGTTTCTGGATTCGCGTTGACCGCTCAGGCGGCCCTGACGCTTGCTGGCTGTGGACTGGCTTCCTCGGAGAAAACGGCTACGGCGTCATCGGCTTCAATGGCAAAGCATACAAGGCTCATCGCGTCAGCTACTTCATCGAGCACGGGCGAATTGATAACGACAGGCTCGTGCTCCACCGCTGCGACGTTCGCTCGTGCGTTAACCCCGCCCACCTTTTCTTAGGCACGCCGAAAGACAACTCACAGGACGCTGTTCGGAAAGGCCGCAACACGCGGCTCTACGGCGAGGGCAACGGCAAGGCGAAGTTGACGCGCGCCGAGGTTCTTGCCATCCGGCGCATTTGCAAGCGCGGCGGTGTGTATCAGAAGACCGTGGCGAAACAATTCGGCATCAGCGAGGCGACCGTCTCCTATATCGTCAACGGAGGAAGGTGGCAAAAACTCACGGGCGGCAAAATCTCATAAGGCTTCCCCCCTCACGCCTCAAAATCACTTCGCCCACAGCGCCGTGAGTGCATCGGCGAGACGGTCGCGCCAGGCCGTGTAGTTGTGGCCGACGGCTGACTCTCTGTAGGTGACAGGGTAGCCGCGCGCGGCGAGCATGACGCTCGCGCGTCGTCCGAGGTCGAGGATGAGAGGCTCGTAGCGGCCCGCGTCAAAGTAGAAGCGGAGCGGATAGCGTCGGCGCGTGTCGTCGTCGAGTTTGGCGAGCGCGTTGACGACGCGCTCCTCGTCTATCTGGAGGGCCGCGGACTGGCCGCCGACGCGCGCGAATGTCTCTGGGTGGCGCAGGGCCGCCCAGACGGAGATCGTGCCGCCGAGGCTCGCGCCCGTGAGCGCGCGCGCGTCGCGCGTGGCGCGCGTGCGGTAGCGCGAGTCAACGACGTGGACGAGCGTCTGGGCCATCCAGTCGGCGAAGCGGTCGTCGGCCCAGTACTC
>JALZHC010000083.1 GCA_030914105.1 Acidobacteriota bacterium | reverse complement strand
ACGCGAAGTCCGGCGCTTCTCTCTCCACCTGTGCGAAGTCCTGAGCGTCCCTCCTCATCCGCGCGGCTGTGATTGACGAGGCGCGCGAGCCAGCCGGCGAGCGGCTCGCGTCGTCCGCCCGTGAGGCCGCGCGCGAAGTCGTCGCCCGTGCCCGCGGGGAGTATTGCGAGCGAGGCCGCGGGGTTGACGGCGCGCGGGAGTGCGCCCGCCGCGAGCGGCGCGCACGGCTCGAAGTAGCCGGAGGCAGCCGCGCTCAGAGTTCCGTCGCCGCCGACCACGGCCACGGTCGTGTAACCGCAGGCTAGAGCCGCGCGCGTCGCCTCTTCGGTCTCGCCCGCGCGCACGGACTCGTGCGCGTCGAAGCGAACCCGCTCGCCTTCGAGGTAAGCGCAAACGTCCGGCCACGCGCGGCGCGCGCGCGCGGCGGCGTGATTGACGATGACGAGCAGTCGCGCCCTCTCACTCATGCGGGCCGGAACTTTAACACGAGAGTGAGTCTGGAGTCCGGAGTCTGGAGTCTAAAGTCGTGAGTCTGGAGTCGTGAGTCTTAAGTCTGGAGTCTGGAGTCTGGAGTCTAAAGTCTGGAGTCCGTGCCGGCGCCGTGTGCGGTCGCTTCGGCTGACTTCGGGAGTGCGATTCTGTATCTTACCGGCATGGGTTCAGACTCCAAACTCCGGACTCCAGACTCCGGACTCGAATTGATGAAGGCCGTGCGGGTCGTCTCGCACGAGGGCGAGGGAAGGCTCGAAGTGTGTGAGGTCGAGAGGCCCGCGGCGCGCGCCGACCGCGTGCGCGTGCGCGTGAGGGCGGCGGGCTTGAACCGCGCAGACCTTTTGCAGAAGCGCGGGCGCTACCCCGCGCCGCCGGGCGCGCCCGCGGACATTCCGGGGCTTGAGTTCGCGGGCGAGGTCGAGCAAGTAGGCGAAGAGGTGAGGGCGTGGACGCGGGGGCAGCGCGTCTTCGGCATCACGGCGGGCGGGGCGCAGGCCGAGTACGTGGTCGTACCGGAAAACCACCTCGCGGAGATTCCCGCGCGCCTCTCGTTCGCGGAGGCCGCGGGCGTGCCGGAAGTCTTCATCACGGCGCACGACGCACTGTTTACACAAGGCGGCCTGGAGGCGGGCGAGCGCGTGCTCGTGCACGCCGTCGGCTCAGGCGTCGGCACGGCTGCCGTGCAGCTCGCGCGCGCGGCGGGCGCGGGCGCAATCTACGGGACGGCGCGCGGGCGGGAGAAGATTGAGAGCGCGCGCGAGTTTGGCCTGGACGAAGGCGTCGCGGTCGGCGACGACCCGCATGTCTTCGCCGAGGCGGTGCGCGAGTGGACTGGGGGCGCGGGCGTGAACGTCCTTCTCGATCTCGTCGGCGCGTCGTATCTGGACGCGAACCTCGACGCGCTCTCCACGCGCGGACGCATGCTGCTCGTCGGCACGCTCGGCGGCGCGAGCGCGGCACTCGACTTTCGCCGCGTGATGTCGAAACGTCTTTCAATCACGGGCACGGTCTTGCGCGCGCGCACGGCGGAGGAGAAGGCCGCGGCGGTTCGGCGCTTCGCCGCGCACGTCGTCCCGCTGCTCGCGCGCGGGCGCGTCCGGCCCGTCCTCGACTCGACCTTCGCACTCGAAGACGCGAGCGCCGCCTACGCGCGTCTGGAATCGAACGCGACGTTCGGCAAGGTCGTCCTGCTCGTAAATGGTCAATCGTAAATCGTAAATAGTGGCTGTGCGTCGTCCGACGTGAGCGGTAAATCGTCAGGCACGCGGGGATAAAACTATTGACGATTCACGATTCACGATTTACGGCTTTTCTCCCCGCTTGTCTCACGCCTGTGCATCTGAGAAAATGTATTTTCATCATGAGCGGCGCATATCGCGCCCGCGTGAGATGATCTCTTGACGAGGAGAGACGATATTGAAAGCGGAATTGGAGCAGCTTATCGCCTTGCAGAACGCCGACATGAGCATCCGCAGGCTACAGGCCGAACTGGAATCAATCCCCCGAAGGCGCGCCGAGATCGAAAACGAGTTCGATCAGCGCGCCTTCGAGTTTAAGGCGCTCGAACAGGCGCGCGACGCGGCCCGCGCCGCACGCGCGCAGCTCGAAAAGGAGTTGGCCGAGCAGCGCGCGCGCGCCGAGAAGGCCGAGCGCGACCTGATGTCTTCGACCAACTCGAAGTCTTACGAGGCCGCCATACGCGAGGCGGACGCCGCGAAGAAACAGATTGCCGACCTGGAGACGAAGGTTCTCGAACAGATGGAGGCCGGAGAGGCCGCCGAAAAGTCTCTGGCCGAGCGCGAGCAGGAGTTCTCCAGTCTTCTCTCGGAGCGCGAGGCGCGTCTGCGCGCCTTCGAGGAGGAGGCGCGCGCGCGCGCCGAAGAGGTCGAGGCGCGAAGGCGCGAGCGCGAGCGCCTGTTCGCGTCCCTGCCGCCCGGAATCAAGAGCCAGTACCAGCGCATCGCCGCGCGCATACGCGACGGCGTGGCGATGGCCGAGGCGCGCAACGGGTCGTGTTCGGCCTGCTTCATCGCGCTGAGGCCGCAGGTGATGTCCGAAGTCCGCCGCGGCGAACAGATCGTCACCTGCGACAACTGCAACCGCATACTCTACTACCAGCCCGCCGCGCACGGCTCGACCGTCACCGCGTCGTAAGCCCGAAACCGAAAGCCGTCTGAAACGAAGCCCACGCGCGACCATCGCGCATGGGCTTTTCTACTTCCGCGCCGCGCCCTTCTTAGCGCGGCACTTCGTTTGCCATCTCGCACGCCCTCCGACGCGAGTCGGGCGGACGCGCGCGAGCGTGCGGCGCAGGTTTTCGTCGCCGCTTCGACGGTTTTAGCGCGATTGACGAAGGCGCGCGGCAGTCATTGCCGTATGGCGAGAGGGTTCGGGTTCAAAGTGGCGAGCGCGGAAGCTGCAATTCAACAGAACATCGCGCCGGTCGTGTTGGCCGGAAGCGTTACACGCGGGCGGCGCGCGCGCTGGTGGCTGCGGCGCGGGTCGAAGCGGCGCGGCTTTCGCTACGAGACGCCGGCAGGCAAGAGCATTTCTGACGAGGCCGCGCTCGAACGCATCAAGTCTTTAGCCGTCCCGCCCGCGTGGCGCGAGGTCAGAGTCTCGCCGTCGCCGCGCTCGCCCTTGCAGGCCATCGGCGTGGACGGCGCGGGCCGCGTGCAGAGAATCTACAACCCCTCTTTCGTCGCGCGGCGCGCGCGCTGCAAGTACGAAAAGATCGAGCGCTTCGGCGCGGCCCTGCCGGCGCTCAGGCGCAGGACGAACGAGGACATCGCGCGCGACGACCTGGGCCGTGAGCGCGTGCTCGCCGTCGTCGTCCGTCTCATCAACGACCTCTACTTCCGCGTCGGCTCGGAGACGAGCGTCCGGCGTTACCGCACCTACGGCGTGACGACGCTCCGCAACCGCCACCTCGAAATCAACCGCGGCGGTCGCCTCGTCTTCAAGTTCACGGGCAAGCATCACATCAGGCACCGGCGCATCCTCGTCGACGAGGAGCTGGCCGCGCTGATGCGCGACATCAAGTTAATCGGCGGCCCGAAGCTCTTCGAGTATTACGGCGAGGACGGTCGCGTGCACGCCGTACGCCCGCGCGACGTGAACGACTACATCAAGTCGGCGACCGCGCCGGAGTTCTCCGCCAAAGACTTCCGCACGTGGGGCGGGACGCTGCTGGCCGCAATCGAGCTGGCGGAGATCGGTTGTTGTGAAGACGAGAGGCAGGCGCGGCGAAACGTGGTCGCGGCGGTCAAGCGCGTGGCCGAGCACCTCGGCAACACGCCGACGGTCTGCCGCAGCTGCTACATCCATCCGTCGGTCATCGAGGCTTACCTGCGCGGCCAGACCATCGAGGAGTTTCGCCCGCGCCGCGCGCGCCGCATCGAGCGGCAGCAGCCCGAATACAGCGTCGAAGAACTCGCGCTCCTCAAGCTGCTGCTCGCCTGCAAGGACGGCAACGGGGCGGCCCGGAAAAAGTCTGCCGAGTAAAGTCTGCCGAGTGCGGCGGCGGCTACTGCGGCCCGCGGCGCGTCAGAGCAGAAGCCAGCGCACGGTCACGGACACATCGGGCGTGTAGGCGATGACCTTCAGCTTCACCACGCGCTCGAAGCTTTTGTCGAAGCTGTCGGTGAGGCGTATCAGGTAGATGTCGCCGAGCCTGACGGGCGCGCTCGCGTTGGACTTGCCCTCGCCGAAGAGCAGCGCCGACTCGGCGAGCTGCTGCACGGCCTGCCCCGGCTTCCCCTTCAGGACGATGGCCTTGTCTCCGGCCCTGCGCAGCGACGCGAAGCCCTGCTCGTTGCCGACCGTCTCCTGATAGCCGTACTTCTTTCCGAGTTCGACCGCGCTGCCAAGGTCGACAATCGTGCCCAGCCGCCCGCCCTCGATGCCGACCGAAAGGCTGCCGGCGCGGTAGTTGCCGAAGTCAACATCGCTGCAACGGTTCCTGACCTCGTTGTTGTAGAAGACGTGCCCGTCCTTGCTGTCGCCGAAGCAGAAGGAGTCGGAGAGGGGGTCGAGCGCGTAGAGCGTCGTGACTCCGCCCGCCTCCTTCGGCATGGTCTGCGCCCCTTCGGCGAGCGCAGGCCCGCCCGCGCCTCCGCCTTTGGCTAACGTCTGCGCGGCGAGCCGCGGCGAGAGAAGCAGACAGAGGGCGGCGCAGAGCAATGACAGGGTGATCGCTTTCATCTTTCCTCCTTGCCCGGAACTCCGGGCCGTGTGATTCGTCGTCCCTTTTTCAAAGCGGGTCGCTTCAGTAGTGCTTGCTCGTCTTCCGGCCTTCCTTCGCCCGCGCCTCTCTGCGGCGCTTGCGCCCGCGCTTCAACTCGTCAACGCCCTTGAGCGAGGCGAGCGGCCACAGTTGGTGCTCGACCTCGGCCAGCCCTGCGCCGAGAACGGCGGCGACAACCTCGCTCGAAGATTTATAACAGGGCGCGGCCTCGTCCAGAGGCACGTGGCCGTCTGCGTTGACGACGATGCCGGCCTCTCGGTACTCGTCGTCAATCGCCCTTTGCGAGAGCGTGCGCGTGGCCTCGCCGCGAGACATGCGCCGGCCCGCGCCGTGGTTGACCGAGTAGCCGCTCGCTTCAGCGCCCGCGAGCGGACGAAGGATGTAGCTCCAATCCTTGTTGCTCCCCGGAATCAAGACGGGATGGCCGGTCGCCTCCCAGCGCGTGCCTTCGAGGAACGGGTGGCCCGCGGGGAAGGCGCGCGTCGCGCCCTTTCGGTGCACCCAGACGTCGCCGAGCTGCGGGTGGCGTTCGCGCTGCACGAGGTTGTGGCTGATCTCGTAGACCAGCTCCAGCTCCTCGCCGAAGACCTCCTGGAAAGCCTCGGACACCTGCTCGAAGATGACGAGGCGGTTCAGGATGGCGTAGTTGCCGCCCGCGGCGACCGCGTTGAGGTAGTCGCGGTAGTGCGGGGAGTCCGGCGTGAAGTAGCCGAGGTCGATGTCCTTCAAAAGCTCCGGGTGCTCGGCGCGCGCCAGCTCGAAGTAGTTCGTCGCCAGCCCGTGGCCGAAGCCGCGGCTGCCCGTGTGCACTTGCACGAAGAGCGTGCCGGTTTGTTCCGAACGTTGCAGCTCGATGAAGTGGTTGCCGCCGCCGAGGCTGCCCATCTGTTCGAGTCCGCGTTCGGGCCTGCCCTTCCCACCCCAGGGAATCTGCCACCCGTCCTCGACCGGGATGCGATGGCGCTCGGCTCGGCTGCGGTCGAACGTCGCCCCGTACTTCTCCACGTAATACTCCGCGCCCCCGCGCACGAGGTTCTGAAACTCGCCTTCGGAAAGTTTGCCGAGCTTCCGACTCTTCCCCCCGAACCCCATGTTCACGCGCCCCATCACCGCGCGATTGAACTCCAGCCTCCGCTCCGGCGTCGCGCCTTCGGCCTCCACATTCGAGCGCGCCGACATCATCCCGCAACCAATATCGTAGCCGACAGGCCCCATCGCGACCGCGCCCGCTTCGGCGTCGGTGATGAGGACGCAGCCGACGGGGACGCCGTAGCCGTAGTGCGCGTCCGGAGTAATCACTACCAGCCGCACGCCCGGAAAGCGTGTGGCGTTGACGATCTGGCGATAGAGAATCTCCTCGGCGTCGGCGAGAAGCTGCGGCGTGAAGAAGAGGCGCACGGGTACGTCGCCGGTGTCTTCGGTTTCAAGCTCGTAGAAACCGAGGCCGTGCCAGCGCGCGAGGTGTTTCCAGTTCTGCGCGTTCCTGAGTTCTTTGGGGAGGCGCAGCGCCTTCGAATCTTCCCTTGGCTCGCTCATCACTTCTTCCATTTACCTTTCCAGGTCATCTTATCCGAGACAAAATTTCCCGTCTTGTCAACGTAGCCGTATTTCCCTCTGAGCCCGACGCCGAGGACTGTGATACCGCGGTGCGGCCAATAATATTTCGTTTCGCCGAGCGCGACCAGCGCCAGCCCGCCGCCGAAGCTCTGCGCCCACTCGAACCGGGCCGGGATTGTTAACCTCCCGCTCGCGTCAATGTAGCCACACTTCTCCCCGACGCGAACCGCCGCCAACCCCTCCGCAAAACTTTTCGCGTCGGCGAAACGCGGGGCGATGACCGTCCGGCCCGCCCTGTCAATGTAACCCCACTTCGGCGCGTCGCCTTCTTCGCCCGGAGGTATCGCTCTGTGCATCACGCAACGACCGAAGCAGACCGCGGCCAGCCCTTCGGAGAACGTCTCCGCCTCGCCGAACTGCGGCGCGATGGCCAGCGCGCCCGCGCCGTCGACGTAGCCGCACTTCTTCTTCGGCCCCTTCAAGAACCATTCAAACTCCTCTTCGCTGAGCGGCTGATCGCGCGGCGTCTCCGCCGGCTTGCCCTCGTAAAAGCAGACCGCGGCGAGTCCTTCGGAGAAGCTCGCGGCCTCGTCGAAGCGCGGCTCGATGACGAACCGGCCTTCGCGGTCAATGTAGCCCCACTTGCCGCCGGCCTCGACGGGCGCGAGACCTTCGGAGAAGTCCGAAGCCCCTTCGAAGCGCGGGAAGATGACGACGCGGCCTTCGCGGTCGGCGAAGCCTACGCGGTTGCCGACACTGACGGGGATGAGTCCTTCGGAGAAGTGGTCGGAGGCGAAGTTGCGATCTGCGATCTCGTTGCCCGCAGCGTCTATGTAGAACTTCCGGTCGTCCTGCCAGACCTCGGCCATGCCGGCGACGAACGGGTTCGCCCACCGGAAACGCGGCCCGATGACCCAGCGGCCCGCGCGGTCGCGGTAGCCCCACCTGCCGCCTTCCGGGAAAGGAAAGAGCGCGACGACGCGCGACGCGTCGCTCTGCGCGAAGAGGCGCGGCGCAGCGCGGCAGACGGGCGAGACGAGCAGCAGCGCGGCTAAGCAGACGGGCGGGGCGAGCAGCAGCGCGGCGGCAAGTGCTTTCGTCAGCCGCCTCGTCAGGACTTCTTTGAGTCGCATCGTTTTTCGAAGCCTGCGCACGTCGGCCCGCAGCCGAACTGATTTTTCAGCTTAAAGCTGAACCGATTTTTCAGGCCCGCGTCAGCCCAAAGCCGGCCCGTTTTTTAACTCAGGGCCGCGCGGATTTTTCAAAACGGGTTCAGCCCAGGGCCGCGCGGATTTTTTCGGACAGCAGCGCGGGCGTCTCTTCGGGCGTGACGCGCAGGTGAATCTCCGCGAGCGCGTACAGGTCGCGGCGGCGTCGATAGAGCTTCTGTGCTTCAGCTTTGTCGCGCGCGAACGGGCGCGAGTTGTCCGCGGTCTGAATCCGCTCCCAGCACAGCTCGAAGGGCGCGTCGAGCCAGACCGTGAGGCAGCCGCGCGCGGAGACCAACGCGCGGTTGCGCTCAAGCGTCCAGGTACCGCCGCCCGTGGCGATGACGCGCGCCTCGTCCGACTCAAGCGCTTCGCGCAGCGCGCGCGTCTCGGCGGCGCGGAACGCGGCCTCGCCGTCCTCGTCTATGAGACGCTGCGGCGTTCGCCCTTCGCGCGCGGTGATAGCATCGTCGAGGTCGAGCGACGCGCAGCCAAGCAGGCGCGCGAGCGTGAGCGCGACCGTCGTCTTGCCCGCGCCCATGAATCCCGTGATGACGATCTGCCGCCGCGTGTGGCTCATCCGATTCCAGGGATGAAGGATGAATTAAGAGATTGATTCATCGGTTCATTGATTCATTGGTTCATTGGTTCATTCATCAATTGAATCAATGAGCCGATCCATCAACGAATCAATCCGCCTTCATCCTTCAGCCTTTCTTCCGACTTCTCATCTCTCGGCCAGCGATTCGAGCAGGGGGAAGAATTCGGGGAAGGAGATGGCGACGCACTCCTCTGCGCCTTCGATGAAGGTCTCGCCTTCGGCGGTGAGCCCGGCGACGGCGAAGGCCATCGCGATGCGGTGGTCGCCGAAGGAGCGGAGGCGCGCGCCGCAGAGACGCGCCGGGCCGCGGACGCGCAGGCCGTCGTCGAACTCCTCGACCTCTGCGCCCATCGCACGCAGGTTCTCGACCGTGGCGCTGATGCGATCCGACTCTTTCACGCGCAGCTCGCGCGCGTCGCGTATCTCCAGGCCGCCTTCCGTCTGCGAGCCGACGACGGCCAGCACCGGCAGCTCGTCGATGAGCCGCGAGACGTCTGCGCCGCGCAAGACACTCCCGCCGACGCGCATCCTACCTTCGGCTTCATTCGAGGGCGCGAGGCCGCCCGCGCCGCGCGCGCGCAGGTCTCCGACAGGCTCGCGGCACACTTCGCGCGAGTCCGCGACGCGCACGTCCGCGCCCAGGCTTTGGAGCGTCGAGACGATTTCGGCGCGCGTCGGGTTGAGGCCGACGCCCTCGATGGTCACGTCCGAGCCGGGCAGCAGCGCCGCCGCGGCGAGGAGGAAAGCAGCCGAGGAGATGTCGCCGGGCACTTCGAGGTCGCGCGCTTCGAGGCGCGCGGGGCCGCGGACGCTCGACGTGTGGATGCCGACGCCGTCGCCGCTCTCGACGTTCATACCCTCGCCGTTCGCGGCGATGCCGCCGTCGCCGTTCGCGTCGGTTGTCGTCTCGACCTCCGCGCCGAACCAGCCGAGCATGCGCTCGGTGTGGTCGCGCGTCAGCGCGCCGCGCTCGACGACGCTCGTGCGCCCGTCCGCGCCGAGTCCGGCGAGGAGGACGCACGACTTAACCTGCGCGCTGGCGACCGGCGACTCGTACTCGACGGCCTTCAGAGGTCTCCGGCCTTCGACACGCAGCGGCGCGTGGCCGTCGAGCGCCGTCAGACGCGCGCCCATCAGTTCGAGCGGCTCGATAACGCGGCGCATCGGGCGGCGGCTCAAGGACTCGTCGCCGGTGAGCACGCAGGCGAAGGCTTGCGCGGCGAGCACGCCGACGAACAGTCGCATCGTCGTGCCGGAGTTGCCGCAGTCGAGCGGGCTTGAGGGCGCGCTGAAGTCCGGCGGGCCTTCCCGCATGCCCGCGCCTTCGACGCGGACGACTGCGCCGTCGCGCTCGACGCGGACGCCGAGCGCGCGCAGGAGCGCGAGCGTGGAGGCGCAGTCGGCGCTCGTCGAGAAGTTTCTGATCTCTGTGCGCCCGCGCGCGAGTGCGGCGATGATGGCGGCGCGGTGCGAGATTGACTTGTCGCCGGGCACGCGGACGCGACCGCGCAGACGCCTGGCAGGTGCGATTCTCA
>JALZHC010000542.1 GCA_030914105.1 Acidobacteriota bacterium | reverse complement strand
GAGTGGGTGGGCCGGCAGTTCGACCCGCGCGTGGTCGAGGCGTTCCGGCGCGTGCCGCGCGAGGAGTGGGAAGAGCTGCGCCGCGCGTCGGTCGGCGTGCGTCACTCGAAGGCTCAGGCGTTGGCCGCGCACGCGTGCGCGCCTGCGCCGCCTCCGCCCCGCGGCCTGAAGCTTTGTGAACGCGCCCCGAAATTTCGAGGAGCCGGCCTCCATTAGACATTTCTAAACGGCGTGGACGGCAAAGCCCACCGCCCGCCCGAACGACCTCAAGGGCGGCGTGGCTCTATCGCCGCGCCGCGCTTTCGGGTATCATGCGGCGAAAGGCGTTCGGGAGTCGGGCGCGGGCGGCGGCTGGTTTTAAAGGATGAGCAGGAGGCGTGATGGCGTCTGAAGTTGTGGGCGGTCAGGTCGTGGCGGGAGCGCCGGGCAGTCCGGTCGTGATGCTGGTTGAAGACTTTCAGGACACGCGCGAGATGATGCGGCTCATGCTGGAGCTGAACGGCTGCCGCGTCGTCGAGGCGACCAACGGGCAGGAGGCCATCGAGCTTTCGCAGCGCGGCGGACTCGACCTCATCCTGATGGACTTGAACATGCCCGTGCTCGACGGCTTCACCGCGACCCTGCGTATACGCGAGTATGAGCGCACACGCGACGTGCCCGTCGTGGCCGTGACCGCCCACGACACCGAAGAGTTCCGCGCAGCCGCGGGCGCGGTCGGCTGCTGCGACTACGTGCTCAAGCCGCTCGACCCCACGCGCCTCGACGCGCTCCTCAAACAACTGCTCCCGGCCCGCAACGCCGCTCAAAGCTGAAGCAAGGATAAAGGGGAAAGGGTAAGAGGGAAGGGATGACTGATCCTTTCCCTCTTACCCTTTCCCCTTTCCCCCTCGTCTATTCCGTCGGCGCAGTCCCCGTGCCGCCCGTGTTCTCCATCACGCCGCCCGCGCCCGCGTGCGTCGAGGTCGCGCCGGTGAGGTCGCCGGTCTCGCGCGCGCCCGTCTCGCCTTTGGCCGGCGCGTCGCCGTCGGCCAGGCCGCCCCTGCCGGTCTTGTCCGCGCCGCCCGTGATGTCAGTCCCGCCCGCGCCTTCCCTTCGGCGCGCGCCTTCGTCCTTCCCTTCTTCGGTCATCGCCCTTTCAACCTCCCTTCGGAAAAAGCGCGCCTGCGCCACGCGAAAACTTCGCGCTTGCTTCGGCGCACACGACGGGTGACAATAAGCCACCGCTGCCACTTTTCTGCTTCGACTTTTTAACGATGCCTTTGCGAACGGCGAGCCAGGACGTTTCGGAGGGACGACGATGCCCGCGCGCTTTCTGCTCACACTCTTTCTCTTGGCGCTGATGTGCGCCGCGGCCCAAGACGCAAGCGGGCAGACCGCGACGCCGAAGGTGGAGCCGGGCGTCCCGCGCGAGCTTGCGCGCTGGCGCGCCGAGCACTACCGCGACGTGCGCTACGCGCTCGACATCACGCTCGCGCCCGGCGCGGACTTGCTCAAGGGCCACGAAAAAATCACGTTCACGCTCGACGCCGCGGCGGGCGACCTCGTCCTCGACTGGCGCGTGATTAAAGCGGACGCCAGCCCGCGCACGCGCGTCTCCGACATCAAGGCCAACGGCAGGAAGCTTGACGACGCGCAGTTTGCCGACGAGCACATCCGTATCCCGCGTTCGTACTTCAACGCGGGCGCGAACACGGTCGAGATGGATTTCGCCTCGCCCGTCAGCACTTCCGGCAGCGCCGTCACGCGCTACCTCGACCGCGAGGACAACTCCGAGTACGTCTACACGCTCTTCGTCCCCTCGGACGCGAGCACGACCTTCCCCTGCTTCGACCAGCCCGACCTGAAGGCGCGCTTCACTCTCAAGGTAACTGCGCCGCAGGAGTGGAAGGTCATCTCCAACACGGAAGGCGCGGCACTCAGCGAGTTCGACGAGACGAGCGGCGGACGCCCCACGTCTCCGCCGAAGGGGATGCTCTGGCACTTCTTCAAAGAGACCGAGCCGCTCAGCACTTATCAATTCGCCTTCGCCGCCGGCCCGTTCGCGGAGTTCAAGGATGACGCGTCGCCTTACCAGACGCGCCTCTTCGTCCGCAAGTCGAAGGCCGAGCGCGCGCGGAAGGAGCTCGCGGAAGTCTTTCGCCTCAACCGCGACGGCCTCAAGTTCTTCGAGGGCTACTTCGGCCACAAGTTCCCCTTCCCGAAATATGATCTCGTGCTCGTCCCTGAGTTCGCCTACGGCGGCATGGAGCATGCGGGCGCGACCTTCCTGCGCGAGGACGCCATCCTCTTCCCCTCCGACCCGACCTCCGCAGACCTCGCCGCGCGCGCCGAGACCATGCTGCACGAGGCCGCGCACCAGTGGTTCGGCGACCTCGTCACGATGCGCTGGTTCGACGATCTCTGGCTCAAGGAGGGCTTCGCGACCTTCATGGCCTACAAGGCGATTGAGGCGCTGATGCCGGAGTACAACGCCTGGAAGGTCTTCCACCTTCGCACCAAGCCGCTCGCTTACCTCACGGACGTGACCAAAGGCACGACGCCCATCTTTCAGGAAATCCCGAACCTCTCCGCCGCGAAGTCCGCCTACGGCAACATCGTCTACCGCAAAGCGCCCTCGATGCTCCGGCAGGCCGAGTTCTACCTCGGCCCGCGCCAGTTCCAGCGCGCCATCCAGATCTTCGTCCGAGAGCACGCTTACTCAAATGCGACCTGGGAAGACCTCGTGCGTGCCTTCGAGCAGACTTCCGGAAGGAAGCTCGACGTGTGGGCCGCCGCCTGGGTCAAGCGGCGCGGGATGCCCGACGTGCGCGTGCGTTGGAGCGCGGACGCGCGCGGACGCATCAACCGCTTCGAGGTCTCGGAGACGGACGTGCTCGGCGAGGGCGGCTCGTGGCCGATGAGAGTTAAGATTCTGCTCGCGCCCGCCTCGCCCGACGCGGCGGCGCAAGTGCTCGACGTGACACTTCAGGGCGCGGGAGCGACGCGCGTGCCCGAAGCAATCGGCAAACGACGCCCGGCCTTCGTCTTCGCGAACTTCGAGGACTACGGCTACGGACGCTTCCTTCTGGACGATGCGAGCCGCGCCGCCGTGCTCCGGAACCTCGGCGGGGTCAAGGACGACTTCCTGCGTGCGCTCCTCTGGGACTC
Organism: Acidobacteriota bacterium; assembly: GCA_030914105.1. GTDB lineage: Bacteria > Acidobacteriota > Blastocatellia > Pyrinomonadales > Pyrinomonadaceae > QHXN01. The sequence goes on along the minus strand of JALZHC010000542.1, from coordinate 594 downwards.
GCTCTGGGATTCGGTGCGCGAGGCCGAGCTTGCGCCCGCCGACTTCATCGCCCTCGCCGTCCGCGAAGCGCCGCGCGAGCACGACGACGTGATGCTCGCCTTCATCCTCTCGCGCGCGCAGACGGCCTTTGTGCGCCACCTCTCCGAAGAGCAGCGCCGCGCCGTCGAGCCGCAGCTTCTGCCCGTGCTCGAACAGGGTATGACCGACGCCAAGACCGTCGGCGAGCGCATCACCTACTTCCGAACCTTCCGCGAGGTTGCGGACAGCGCCACGGCGCGCGACCTGCTCATAAAAATTCTGCGCGGCGAAAGAGCGGTGCCCGGCATGACTTTGCGCTCGCGCGACCGCTTCGACATCCTACGCGCGCTCATGGCCGTCGGCGACGAGCGTGCGCCCGCGCTCCTCAAAAAACAGAGCGCAGAGGACAAATCGGACGACGCGCGCCGCTACGCCTACGCGGCTGCCGCCGCCTGGCCCGACGCCGCGACGAAGAAGAAATATTTTGAACAGTACGCCGGCGACAAAGAGCTGGCCGAAAGCTGGATCGAGGCGAGCCTCGGCCCCTTCAACACGCCGCGGCAGTCCGAGCTGAC
>JALZHC010000082.1 GCA_030914105.1 Acidobacteriota bacterium | reverse complement strand
GCGATGCAACACGGCTCAACTACTAACCTCTGACCTCTGCCTTCAGGCCCGGCCCGCGACCTCGCCCGTCTGCGTGTTGACGCGGACGCGCTCGCCCTCCTTGATGAAGAGGGGGACGCGCACCTGGAGGCCGGTTTCGAGCGTGGCCGGCTTGAGGTCGCGGCCCGCGGCTGTGTCGCCCTTGATGGCCGGCTCGGTTTGGCTGACCGTCAGCTCGACGAACTGCGGAAGCTCCAGCGCGACCGCCTCGCCGTTGTACTTCAAGACCTGCACGACCAGCCCGTCCGTCAGGTAGCCGCGGTCTTCGCCGACCTGCTCGGCGGGCAGCATGAACTGCTCGAAGCTCTCCTCGTCCATGAAGTGAAAGCCTTCGGCGTCCGCGTACATGAAGGACGCGGGCGCGTAGGCCACGTCCGGCTCCTCGAACTTCTCGCTCGAACGAAAGCTCTTCTCCAGCACCGCGCCCGTCAAAAGGTGCCTGAGACGCGTCCGCACCATCGTCGAAGCCCCGCGCGCCGAAGGCGATGCGAAGAAGACCTCGACGACCGCGTAAGGCTCGCCCTCCACCTTAATCATCATCCGCCGCTTCAGCTCGTTCGCACCCGTCAAAGCCACACGCTCAGCCCTCCGTTCGGTTGCGTAGAATTCAGACCCGCACGATGCCCTGCCGTCCGCCTCAACGCCCGTCCGCCTCGTCGTAGTCGAAACGCAGCGGCGCGTCCGAGGGTCGTAGTGAAATGACGACCGACTTCGAGGCGGGCGTGTTCGACTTGTCGGCGACGCTGCGCAGGGGCACGAGCACGTTGGCTTCGGGGAAGTAGGTCGCGGCGCAGCGGCGCGGGATCGCGTAAGGCACGACGACGAAGCGGCGTGCGACCCGCTCCTCGCCCTCGAAGTGGCCGACTATGTCAACGACCTGGCCCGCGGACAGGCCCCGCTCTTCCACGTCCGAAGGGTTGAGGAAGACGACGCGCCGCTCGCCGTAGACGCCGCGGTAGCGGTCGTCGAGTCCGTAGATGGTCGTGTTGAACTGGTCGTGGCTGCGCACCGTCATCAACAGAAGCTGCCCCGGCTCAAGCTCACGGCGCGGCAAAGGGTGGACGGTGAAGTTCGCCTTGCCGGTCGAGGTCTTGAAGGTGCCTTCGCGCGCGAGGTTCGGCAAGTAAAAGCCGCCCGGAAGGCGCACGCGCCGGTTGTAGTCCTCGAAGCCCGGGATGACGCGCTCGATTAAATCCCTGATGCGGTCGTAGTCCTCTACAAGCCCTTCCCACTCGACCGCGCTCCGGCTTCCCAAAGTCGCGCGCGCGAGCCGCGCGACAATCGCCGGCTCGCTCAAGGCGTGCGGCGACGCAGGCTCCAGAGACCCGCGCGAGGAGTGAACCACGCCCATCGAGTTCTCGACGCTGACGAACTGCTCGCCGGACTTCTGCACGTCGCGCTCCGTCCGACCGAGGCAAGGCAGTATCAGAGCCTGCTCGCCCGTGACGAGGTGCGCGCGGTTGAGCTTCGTCGAGACGTGTGCGGTCAGGCGCGCGCGGCGCAAAGCTTCGGCGGTGAACTCCGTGTCGGGCGTGGCCGAGAGGAAGTTTCCGCCCAGAGCGAAGAAGACGCGGACGCGCCGCTCGTACAACGCCTTAATCGTCTCGACGGTGTCGAGGCCGTGGCGGCGCGGCGGCTCGAAGTCGAACTCGCGCGCGAGCGCGTCGAGCAGAGCTTCGGCGGGCCGCTCCCAGATGCCCATCGTGCGGTCGCCCTGCACGTTCGAGTGGCCGCGCACGGGGCACGCGCCCGCGCCGGGCCGCCCCAAGTTGCCGCGCAGCAGAAGCAGGTTGACGATCTCCTGAATGTTGGCGACGGCGTTCTTGTGCTGCGTCAGCCCCATCGCCCAGCAGACAATTGTGCGTTTCGATTCGACGTAGACGCTCGCCGCCGCGCGCATCTCTTCGCGCGCAACGCCGCTCTGCTCGACCAGCTCGTCCCAGCTCACTTCGCCGAGGGCGCGCGCGAACTCCTCGAAGCCGTGCGTCTTCTCTTCGATAAATTTGCGGTCGAGCACCTGGCCGGGCCGCCGCGCCTCTTCCTCAAGCACGGCCTTCATGATTCCTTTCAGGAGCGGCACGTCGCCGTTGACTCTGACTTGCAGGAAGAGGTCGGAGAGGCGCGTGCCCGCGCCGAAGAGGTCGAGCGGGTGCTGCGGGTGCTTGAAGCGATTCAGTCCCGCTTCGGGCAGCGGGTTGACGTGAACTATCTTGCACCCGCGACGCTTCGCGGCCTGCAAAGAGGTGAGCATGCGCGGGTGGCACGTGCCCGGATTCTGGCCGACGACGAAGATGGCCTCGGCGAGGTTGAAATCATTAAGTGTGACCGTGCCCTTGCCGACGCCGATTGCTTCGGTGAGCGCGCGGCCAGATGATTCGTGGCACATGTTCGAGCAGTCGGGCAGGTTGTTGGTGCCGAACTGCCGGACGAAGAGTTGATAAAGGAACGCGGCCTCGTTCGACGTGCGACCCGAAGTGTAGAAGGCGGCCTCGTCGGGCGACGCGAGCGAGTTCAGCTCTTCGGCCAGAAGCCGGAAAGCCTCGTCCCAATCAATCGGCTCGTAGTGCGTCGCCCCGCGGCGCAAGATCATCGGGTGCGTCAGACGCCCCTGCTTGCCGAGCCAGAAGTCGGACTTGCGCGAGAGGTCTGCGACGCTCCACTCCTTAAAAAATTCCGGCGTGACGCGCCGCACGGTCGCCTCTTCGGCGACGACCTTCGCGCCGTTCTCGCAGAACTCCGCGTGCGAACGCTCGCCTTCGGGGTCGGGCCAGGCGCAGCCGGGACAGTCGAAGCCGTCCTTCTGGTTCAGGCGCAGAAGAGTTCGGACGCCGCGCAACAAGCCCATCTCGCGCGCCGTGTGCTTCGTCGCCTCCCAGACAGCCGGCAAGCCCCCGGCGACCTCCTTTGCCTCTTTGAACTCGCCGCCGGTGAACTCCTCCGGCGGCTGCGCGCACGCGCCGCGCCGCTCGCCGGAGTCAGCCCCGCTCCCGAACGAGTCGCCGCCGCTCTTCGTCGCGTGCGTTTGGCCGCGGCTCGCCGCAGCTTCCATGCGCGAGTGGTAGTGCGTCGCCTGCGCGGCGGCAGACTCTTCGGCGGCGTCCGCGCGCCCGCCGGCTGAGTCGTCCCTTCGCTCGTCGTCGTGTGTGCTCATCGCCTGCGCTCTGGATGAAGATAAGTTTACTACAAGAGGAGAGGTTAGAGGTTAGAGGTTAGAAGTCGGGCGCTCAAGTGCGGCGCGCGGATTTAATCTCTCTGTTTACGGAGCGGGCAATGCAACACGACTCAACTACTGACCTCTGACCTCTGGCCTCTAGCCTCTGACCTCTCCCCGCTGGCACTTGGCTTGACTACTTCTCCCCGTGACGGCGAACTCACGTATGGTAATCGTTCAAGACGGGGCAAGACCTGAGGACATGAGGAGGACACAATGAACGCTTTTCAACTGCTGAAGGAAGATCACCAGAAAGTCTCCGGCATCTTCCAACAGATCGAGCCGACGACCGAGCGCGCCGAGAAGACGCGCACCGAGCTGTTCGCGCAGCTCAAACAGGAACTCGACATCCACGCGCGCATCGAGGAGACCATTTTCTATCCCTCGATTAAGCGCGCCGCCGAGACGCGCGAGATCGTGCTCGAAGGCTTCGAGGAGCACCACGTCATCAAGATGCTTCTGAAAGAACTCGAAGCGATGCCCGTGGATACCGAGGAGTGGGCCGCGAAGGTCAAAGTGCTCCAGGAGAACGTCGAGCACCACGTCGAGGAGGAAGAGGGCGAGATGTTCCAGAAGGCGCGCGACGTGCTCTCCGAGGACGAGATCAACCAGCTCGGCGAGCAGATGGAGGAGATGAAGAAGCAGCTCCAACAGCAGATGAAGAAGTCTGCCGGAGCCTGACGATTTCGGATTTCATGTGGTTGTTTCATCGGCTCATTGATTCATTGGTTCATTCATCCATTGAATCAATGAGCCGATGAGCCGATGAATCAATTCTTTCATTCCGCAATCAATCTGCTCGCCTTCAGGATCAACGCGCACGTTATCCCCTGCGTGATCTCGCCCTCCATGACCATGCGGACGGCCTCTTCGAGTCTGACCTTGAGGGGCCGAAGTCTCTCGGTCGGCTCCCTGTCCGGCTCGGCGAAGGTGAGGCTGCGCGCGAGGAAGATGCGCGAGGGCGAGAAGACCTGCGACGTGATTGCGTCAACGAGTCCGAGGTCTGTCAGCTCCGCGGCCTCGGCTCCGAGTTCCTCGCGCAGCTCGCGCCGCGCGGCCTCCTCGGCCTGCTCGCCCTCGTCAATCATCCCCTGCACGACCTCGACGCACTCCTTCCCGACGGCGTAGCGGAACATGCGCACGAGGTGCGCGAAGCCCTCCGCGTCTACGGCGAGCACGGCCACGCCCGGCCTCATCTTCATCGTCGCGTAGCGCCCCGGCTCGCCGTCCGGCTTCAACACCTCGTCGAGCCACATCTCGACGAACTCATCCCTGTGCAGACACTCCGACGACTTGATTGTCCAAGGCCCATGCTTCTGCCCCATTGAAACCTCCCTGAGAGTGATAAGTGATGAGTGATGAGTGATAAGAAAAAGCAGTCGCCGGTTTTCTTATCACTCATCACTCATCACTTATCACGGCTGTTCATTTTCTTCCGTGCGCGATCTTCAAAGCCTCCGGCAGGCGGCGCAAAGCGAGCATCGAGAGCACGCCGAAGGCCGGCCCCGGCGCGAGTGCGGCGAAGGCGTAGCGCCAGCCCCAGTGCGCGACGAGCAGGGGGATGAGTTGAATGGAGATGGTCGTCAGCAAGAATCCGCAGCACGTCTGAATCGTCAGGGCCGTGCCCATGTAGCGCGGGTCGCCCAGCTCCGTCACGCACGCGGAGAACTGCGCCGAGTCGGCCACCACGCTCGCGCCCCAAAGGGCTGCGAGCGCGAGCAGCAGCCAGGGGTTCGCGCCGAACAGGAAGCCGACCGCGAGGCAGCACGCGCCGCTCAGAATCATCGCCGCCGAAGTTACAGCCGTCCGACCCACGCGGTCTGCCAGAAGACCCGCCGCCACGCACCCCGCAGCGCCCGCGCCGATGACAACGAACGACGCGGCCTCGGCGAGCGCGGGCGGCTCGCCCCTCAACGCGAGGCTGGCGCGAATCATCACGGGCGCCCAGGTCCACATCGCGTAAAGCTCCCACATGTGGCCGAAGTACCCGAAGTTCGCGAGCCGCACGCCGCGGTTGCGGAAGACGCGCGTGATCTGTTGAACGTCGAACTTCGCCGCAGGCATTGCGAACGGCCCATCGCCGACGAAGAGCAGAACGACGAAGCCGCTCGCCGCCGCCAATGCCGAGACGAACAGGACGTTCGCGCGCCAGTCGGCGCTGCCGACCGCGTTCACAAGATACGGCGAAGCCTTCCCCAACGTCAGCGCCCCGACCAGAACGCCCAAAGCCGTCCCGCGCCCGCGCCGAAACCACGTCGCCATAATCTTCATGCCCGGCGGATACACGCCCGCCAGACACACGCCGACCAGGAAGCGCAACGAGACGCCGAAGCCGAAACTATGTGCGTAGAGGCCGAAGGCCGCGTTGACGATTGCGCCCGCGATTGCCGAGACGGTGAAGAGGTGGCGCGAGCTGATGACGTCCGGCAGGTTGAGGAGCGCCGAAAGAAGCGTGCCCGCGACGAAGCCGAGCTGCACGGCCAGAGTCAGCCAGCTCGTCGCGGACTCCGACAGACGCCACTCCGCTCTCAGCGCGGGCGCGACCGCCGAGGCAGAGAACCACAGAGACATGCCGAGCAGTTCGGCTGTGCCGAGCAGCGCGAGCGCGCGCCAGCGCCCCGCGCCCTCGGACGGCTCCACGTTTTCGACGACGGCGCTCTCCAAAGTTTTTAGTGTTCTCGCGATCTCACAATCGAAACGTGCGAGCCTTCGCGTTCTTTGCGATTACTCCAACGCCTTTGCGGTTAAGCTGGTCTGACTTAAACGCAAAGACCGCGAGGAAGGCGCGAAGGTCGCAAAGGATTTTCTTCAAGCCCGCGCCGCTGACTTTTCCTGGTCGCCGTCCGCAAGCTTGTCAACCATCATGCCGGCGCTCGCCCCCCAGACGATGTGCGCGGCGATCATCAGGGCGTTGCGGCGCGCCGGGTGCTCGGTCGCGGGGCTGATGATGCCTGCGGCTGGCAGCCAGCCCAGATAGCTCCCGGCCCAGACGCCCAGGCTGAAGCCCACACCCGCGAGCGCCGGCGGCACGTCGAGACTGTCGAAGCCTTCGCTCAGAGCGCCGTAGAGTGCGCCGCACGCCGTGCCGTAGGCGAAGTGCGAGACCCACGTCGCGGCCTTGCGCTCCTCCTCGTCCATCTGTTCATTCACGCCCGCCTTCTCAGCCATCCCCTCCAACACCTGCCGCGGCGGCAGAGGGTATTGCTCGTGTCGGGGCAGAGCCTCGTGCATCAGCTTCATCGCGAGCGTCATCGGCACGGTGGCGGCCAGGCCCGCGAGCGCGCCGAGTAGAATTCTGTTCATAATCCCTCTGTTCGGTCTCTTCAGTTGTGTCCGGGGGCTTCGCCGCCATCATAACCCGCCGAGCCTTTTTTGTCCGCACCTTTGGTGACGGAAGCAGCCTGCCTGCTAAACTCTCCCGCGCATGACGAACACGACGGACGGACGGCGTGCGGTGCTCTGGGACGTTGACGGCACGCTGATAGATTCGAGCGAGTACCACTGGCTCTCCTGGCGCGACGCGCTCGCCGCCGAGAGCTTCCCCCTCACGCGCGAGCGTTTCGCAGAGACCTTCGGCCAGCGCAACGACGAAATCCTGCGCGCCTACTTCCCACGGCGCACGCCGGAAGACCTGGCGCGCGTCGGCGACGCCAAAGAGGTTCGCTACCGCGAGCTGATACGCGAGCGCGGCATCACTCTTCTGCCCGGCGTCCGCCGCTGGCTCGACCAATTGAAGCGGGACGGCTGGCTCCAGGCCGTCGCCTCTTCCGCGCCGCGCCTGAACCTGGACGCCATCATGTCGGCGCTCGGACTCGAAGACTACTTCGCGGCGGTCGCCTCAGCCGAGGATGTGACCGCCGGCAAGCCAGACCCGCAGGTCTTCCTCGCCGCCGCACGCAAGCTCTCGGTCGCGCCCTCGGCCTGCGTCGTCGTCGAGGATGCGCCCGCCGGCACGGAGGCCGCGCGCCGGGCCGGCATGCGCTCAATCGGCGTCCTCTCCTCTCACGCCGAACTCCGCGCCGACATCGTCGTCCGCACGCTCGAAGAACTACCCGACAATGCTTTCAATGAACTGCTCGCCGTGAAAGGCAAGGCGGAAGGATGAATTAAGAGATTGATTCATCGGTTCATTGAGTCATTGGGTCAATGAATCAATGAACCGATGAATCAATTCCCCTTCATCCTTCCGCCTTCATCCTCGCTTTCCCCCGCTCGCGGTTCCGCCTCAGTTTTGATAGATTCTCGGCAGAACTTCAAACCAACATTTCTTGGAGCGCACAAGATGAGCCTGATTGATTCCGTGCACGCGCGCGAGATTCTGGACTCGCGCGGCAACCCGACCGTCGAGGCCGAGGTCTACTTAGTCTCCGGCGAAGTGGGCCGCGCCGCCGTCCCCTCCGGCGCTTCGACGGGTGAGCACGAGGCCGTCGAGCTGCGCGACGGCGAACGCGCGCGCTACGGCGGCAAGGGCGTCACGCGCGCCGTCCGCAACGTCAACGAAGTGATTGCGCGCGAGGTCGAAGGGATGGACGCGCTCGACCAGGCTGAGTTGGACGCCGCGCTCGTCGCGCTCGACGGCACGCCGAACAAATCGGAGCTTGGCGCAAACGCCTTGCTCGCCGTCTCGCTCGCCTGTGCGCGCGCCGCCGCCGCCTACCTCGAACTCCCTCTCTACCGCTACCTCGGCGGCGCGAACGCGCGCACGCTTCCCCTGCCGTTGATGAACATCCTCAACGGCGGCGCGCATGCCGACAACAACGTGGACTTTCAGGAGTTCATGGTCGTGCCCGTCGGGGCCGAATCTTTCGCCGAGGCCCTGCGCGCGGGCGCGGAGATTTTCCACTCGCTCAAGTCGGTCTTGAAGAAGCGCGGCTACTCTACGAGCGTCGGTGACGAGGGCGGGTTCGCGCCCAACCTCAAGTCGAACGAGGAGGCGGTCGAAACTATTCTCGAAGCTGTTACGCGCGCGGGCTACAACGCGGGCGTGAACGTCCTGCTCGCCTTAGACCCGGCGGCGAGCGAGTTCTACGAGGGCAGCAGTTACGTCTTCAAGAAGTCGGACGGTCGAAAATTGTCGAGCGCCGAGATGGTCGCCTACTGGAAGGGTTGGGCCGAGCAGTACCCCATCATCTCGATTGAGGACGGCATGGCCGAGAACGACTGGGAGGGCTGGAAATTGATGACCGACGAGCTGGGCGCGCGCGTGCAGCTCGTCGGCGACGACCTCTTCGTCACCAACACCGAGTTCCTACGCAAAGGCATTGAGCTGGGCGTCGCCAACTCGATTCTGATTAAGGTCAACCAGATCGGCACGCTCACGGAGACGCTCGACTGCATCGAGATGGCCCGCAGTGCCGGGCGCACCGCCATCATCTCGCACCGCAGCGGCGAGACCGAAGACACCTTCATCGCCGACCTCGCCGTCGCCACGAACGCCGGCCAGATCAAGACCGGGAGCCTTTCGCGCACAGACCGCATCGCCAAATACAACCAGCTTCTCCGCATCGAGGAAGACCTGCGCGGCGCGGCGCGCTTCCCCGGCCTCTCGGCCTTCTACCAACTGGGACGGCAGCAGGTGAACGAAGCCCGCGCCGCGTCCGCGAGTCCGCGCGGCGGCGACGAAGGCGCGCGCGGCGGCAAGAAGAAAAAGAAGAAGGCGCGCGCGGCTAAGGGTGCAGCCGGTAAATAAGAAGAGAGGTCGGCAGGTGAATCAGAGGAGGGGTCGGCGGGGTGTCTTTATCTGTCAAAGGGGGCTGCGGTGTTCTTCATCTTCATCATCGGGACGCGCTTCGTCACCTGGGGCAACGAGCCTTCGCGGATGCAGATGCGTTGCAGCAAGTGCGGCACGGTCGGGGAGTTCATCGAGAAGAAGGGCATGCGCTTCATCAGTCTCTTCTTCATCCCCGTCATCCCCATCAGCGGCACCAAGCATCTCTGGCAATGCGCGGCCTGCGGCACGCGCTTCCGCGCCGCGTGAGTCGCGCCGAGCCGCCCCTCTTGGCTTTCGGGGCCGGCGGCCAGAGTTCATTTCAAGGCATTTATCAAGGAGGCAAGGTTTGCTCAGACAGAAAGGGCCGCTCGCGCTCATCATCCTCGACGGCTTCGGCTACAGCCCCGCGCGCGAAGGGAACGCCGTCGCCTTAGGCAAGATGCCCTTCTACGACGAGCTACGCGAGAAGTACCCGCACACGCTCATCGAGGCTTCCGGAACCTGCGTCGGACTGCCCGCGAACATCATGGGCAACTCCGAAGTCGGCCACCTCAACATCGGCTCTGGCCGCGTAATCATGACCGACATCCGACGCATTGACCACTCGATTGAGACCGGCGAGTTCTTCAAAAACGAAGCCTTCACCAATGCGTTCGACGGCGCGAAGTCGCGCGGCGGCGCGCTTCACCTCATGGGCC
>JALZHC010000541.1:2398-3746 GCA_030914105.1 Acidobacteriota bacterium | reverse complement strand
TCATCTCGCCACTCTCAAACACATAAACACCGCCGTCACAAGATTTGTGGCAGGGAATTTTAACAGATTTGTCCTGCCCGCCGCCCACCGCCAGCCTCTATTTTCCGGGGAAACTTGCCCTTTTTTATTACGCTTCCGAGGCAATCCATTCTTGAGCCTAGGCGAGCGGGTTATTCACCGCCGCAGGCGCAGAGGACGCTGAGGATGCGCAGAGGCTTGAGTATGCGCAAGGCTCAGCGCCCCCTCTGCGAACTCTGCGCCTCTGCGGTGAAACCAACCTGCTTGATGCTCAAGAAAGACCTACATTGCGCGCCCTCGGCGTTGGCCGCACAAAGTTCGGAACTGCTATATTTGTCCGCGCTGGCGCGAGGGAATCTGAACGGCGCGACGGCGGCGTAAGTTCCGCCGAACGAGAAAGGGACTGAAGAGACGGATGAGCGAAGCGAAGAAGACCGCTGACGCCTTCGAGCTGACCGAAGAGCTGCGCCAGAGCGCCTTCATGCGCGCCTGCCGACGCGAGCAGGTGCCCTACACGCCCGTCTGGCTGATGCGCCAGGCCGGGCGCTACATGAAGGAGTATCGCGAGGTGCGCGCGCGCCACAGCTTCCTTGAGATGTGCAAGAAGCCGGAGGTCGCCGCCGAGGTCACCGTTTACGCCGCCCACCGCCTGAACGTCGACGCCGCAATCATCTTCGCCGACATCCTCCTCATCATCGAGCCGATGGGCCTCGACCTCGAATTCGCCAAAGGCGAAGGCCCCGTCATACACAACCCCGTCCGCTCGTCGGAAGACGTGAAGCGCGTGCGCGAAGTCGAGGACGTGAGTTCGCTTGCTTACGTCTACGAAGCCATCCGCATCACGCGCCGCGAGCTTCGCCCCAACCTCCCGCTCATAGGCTTCTGCGGCGCGCCCTTCACGCTCGCCTCCTACATCTGCGAGGGCGGCGGCTCGAAGAACTACATCAACACGAAGCGTCTGATGTACACGGACGCGGGCGCCTGGCACGCGCTGATGGGAAGAATCGCGCGCGCGCTTTCGCGCTATCTCAACGCGCAGGTCGAGGCCGGCGCGCAGGCCGTCCAAATCTTCGACTCCTGGGTCGGCGCTTTAAGCCCCGACGACTACCGCGAGTTCGTCCTGCCGCACACGCGCGAAGTAATCCGAAACGTCCGTGCCGGCGTCCCAGTCCTGCACTTCGGCACCGGCACCGCTGGCCTGCTTGAGTTGATGAAGGAGGCCGGCGGCGACGTGATCGGCCTCGACTGGCGCGTGCGTCTGGACGAAGCCTGGTCGCGCCTCGGCGACGTGGCCGTCCAGGGCAACTTCGACTCCATCGCACTCTTCACC
>JALZHC010000541.1:0-2388 GCA_030914105.1 Acidobacteriota bacterium | reverse complement strand
CGTCCGCGGGCGCGCCCAAGCGATTCTCGACCAGGCGGCTAATCGCCCCGGCCACATCTTCAACCTCGGCCACGGCATACTGCCCGAAACTCCGGTCGAGAACGTCATCGCGCTCGTCGAGGCCGTCCACGAGCTGAGCCAGAGGTAAAGACTACTCCTGATGAATCAGACCTACGACGCCCTGCTTGTCGTCTCCTTCGGCGGCCCCGAAGGCATGGACGAGGTGATGCCCTTCCTCGCGAACGTGCTGCGCGGGAGGGGCGTCCCCGAAGCGCGCATGCGCGAGGTCGCGCAACACTACGAGCTGTTCGGCGGCGTCAGCCCCATCAACGAACAGAACCGCAGACTCATCGCGGCGCTCAAGCGCGAGCTTGAAGAGAGAGGCCCGCGCCTGCCCGTCTACTGGGGCAACCGCAACTGGCACCCGATGCTTGCCGACACCCTTCGGCAGATGCGCGACGACGGCATCCGCGACGCGCTCGCCTTCGTCACCTCGGCTTACAGTTCTTACTCCGGCTGCCGGCAGTACCGCGAAGACATCGAACGCGCGCGCGAGGCCGTGGGCGAAGGTGCGCCGCGCGTCGAGAAGCTGCGCGCTTTCTTCAACCATCCCGGCTTCGTCGGCCCGAACGTCTCGAACCTTCGCGCCGCGCTCGAACAAATCCCCGCGGAGCGTCGCGGCGCGGCTGAGGTCGCCTTCACCGCGCACAGCATCCCCGCGGCGATGGCCGAAGGCTGCGAATACGAGCGGCAACTGCTTGAGACCTGCCGCCTCGTCGCCGAAGGCGCGGCCCACACAAACTGGCGTCTCGTCTTCCAGAGTCGTTCCGGCCCGCCCGCGCAACCCTGGCTCGGCCCGGACATCCGCGAGCATCTGCGCGCGCTGAAAGAGTCGGGCGCGGGCGAGGTGGTCGTCGCCCCCGTCGGCTTCATCTCCGACCACATGGAGGTGCTCTACGACCTCGACACCGAGGCGCGACGGCTCGCCGACGAACTCGGCATCAAACTGATTCGCGCCGCAACCGTCGGCACGCACCCGCAGTTCATCAGCATGATCCGCGAGCTGATCCTCGAACGACTCGACCCCGAAGCCCCGCGCCGCTCACTCGGCACTCTGCCGCCCGCGCACGACCTTTGCCCCGCCGACTGCTGCCTTCCCGGCGCGACGCGTTCACCTTCGCGCCCCGCGACCGACTGACCAATGCAGGAGAGTCCTTCAAAGCGTCGGCGCATCGTCATCGTCGGCGGCGGCATCAGCGGCCTCGCCGCGGCGCACCGCCTCTTCGAGCTGCAAGACTCTGCGGAAGAGGCGCGGGCAGAAGTCCTCCTGCTCGAAGCCTCCGAACGCCTGGGCGGGACTGTCCGCACTTACCGACGCGAAGGCTTCCTGCTCGAAGGCGGCCCGGACTCCTTCATCTCCGAGAAGCCCGCCGCGCTCTCGCTCGCGCGCCGCCTCGGCCTCGAAGAAAGACTGACGGGGACGAACGAGCGCAACCGCCGCAGCTTCGTCGTCCGCGGCGGACGCCTCCGCCCAACCCCCGAAGGCTTCCAACTGCTCGCGCCCTCGCGCCTGCTTCCCTTCCTCACGACCGACATCTTCACCTGGCGCGGCAAGGCGCGCATGGCGCTCGACCTCATTCTGCCGCGGCGCAAAGATACGGACGGCCAGCCCGAAGAAAGCCTCGCCGCCTTCGTCCGCCGGCGCTTCGGTCAGGAGGCTTTGGAGCGCATGGCGCAGCCGATGGTCGGCGGCATCTATACGGCAGACCCCGAACATCTGTCTCTGCGCGCGACGATGCCGCGCTTCCTCGAAATGGAGCGACGCCACCGCAGCCTCATCCTCGCCATGTGGAAGAACGCGCGCGCCTCCGCATCCGACTCGCGCCACACGCGCGGCGCGAGCGGCGCACGCTACAGCCTCTTCCTCTCCTTCGACGAAGGCACGCAGGTTCTCACCGACGCACTCGCCGCGCGCCTGCCCCACGGAACCGCGCGGCTCAACACGAAAGTCGAGTCGCTGACTCTCAACCCCACGCGACTTGAGGACGAGCAGCAAGCGACCGGACTTCAACCGACGGGACTTCCGACCCAACGGCAATCGCCGAAGTTTGAGGAGCACTCGCAATCGTGGGGGCTTGATGACGGCGCGCGCCGCTGGCTTTTGCAGACGGAGGGCGGCGAGACGATAAGCGCCGACGCCGTCTGCCTCGCGCTCCCGTCTTACGCCGCCGCGCACCTTCTGCGCGAGACGGACGACTCGCTCGCCGCCGAACTCGAACGGATACCCTACGCCTCGACCGCCACCGTCAACCTCGCCTACAGCCGCGCCAGTATCCCGCACCCGCTCGACGGCTTCGGCTTCGTCGTCCCCTTCGTCGAGCGGCGCGC
>JALZHC010000081.1 GCA_030914105.1 Acidobacteriota bacterium | reverse complement strand
GCCGTCCACTTCTGAAAGAAGGTCGGGGGTAACGTAGAACCGTTACCCCCGACCTTCTTTCAGACTGAGTCGTTCTGCCTCTACTTAGAAGTTGAACCGCAATGCTAACTGAATGTTGCGCGGGTGGCTGCTGAAGACGCGATCCTTCTGCAAGATGTCGAGCGCGTTGAGGTGACGCTTTTGCGGGAACTCGTAGAGCTTGACGTGAAACTCGTTAGTCCCGCTCTTGGTCACGACCAAGAACTGCCCGCCAGTCGAGCACTCGAACTCTGCGGAGAACTGATTTTGCAGGAGCGTGAACTCGGAGATGGGTTCGGGTGAGATATAGATGGCCGGGCCGGTGATCTCCTTGCGGTTGTTGTCGACGCTGTCAACCATGAAGATGTTGTTGCGCGAGCGCTGACCACCGACAGAGCCGCCGGAGCCGACGCCTTGGTCATCAGAGTCGGCTCTCGCTCGATTGGCATCTGGGCTCTCTGCGGGGCGGGCATTGATAATCGGTCGGATACTGATTATCACCCTTTTCCCTTGCTCGTTACACCTCGCCCGCCTCGCAAAGAGCGCCGATGACAGGAGCAACAATTATGCCGACGCTGAATCCATCGGCGCTGGCGGCGCGCCCGCGCTACATTTGCCTTGCTTGAGCTGCGGAGTAAATGGAGCAGACGGAGATGCAGGCTAGTGCCGGTTGTGGCTTTATTACCCCGGTGTGGCTTTATAGGGATGGGTCGCGCCGGCCCGCTCAGAGGTCGAGCCTAAAGCGGGCCGCCATCCGGTAGAGCGTTTTACGGTTGATGCCGAGAATCTCCGCGGCGCGTTTGCGGTTGCCGCCGGTCGCTTCGAGCACGTGCAGCAGGTAACGCCGCTCTATCTCGTCAATGTTCGGCAGTCCCGAGAATAGTTCCGCGAGGTCGTCCGCCGAGAGCGACGGCAGGCTCTCTTTCGATTCTCCAGCGCGGACTTTTGGAGGGAGGTCGTCCGGCGTGATGCGCCCGCCCTGACTGAGCGTGATGGCGCGCTCGATCGAGTTCTCAAGCTCGCGAACGTTGCCGGGCCACGAGTAGGTCGTGAGAGCGCGCATGGCGTCGTCGTCAATCGCTGGCGGCGACTGACCCGCGGGCGTGTGCTTGCGCGCCAGGTGGGCGACGAGTAATGGGATGTCTTCGCGCCGCTCGCGCAGAGGCGACAGGTGTATCTGGATGACGTTCAGGCGGTAAAGCAGGTCGTGGCGGAACGCGCCCTTGGCGCTCAGCTCTTCCAGGTCGCAGTTGCTCGCCGCGATCACGCGCGCACGCACGCGGACGGGCGCTGCGCCGCCGACGGGGACGACCTCGCGCTCCTGCAAGACGCGCAGCAGTTTCACTTGCAGGGCCGGACTCGTCTCGCTGATCTCGTCGAGGAAGACCGTGCCCTCGCCCGCCTGCTCGAAGAGGCCGTGCTTGTTTGTGATCGCACCCGTGAAGGAGCCTTTGACGTGGCCGAAGAGTTCGGACTCCAAGAGCGTCTCCGTCAGGGCGCCGCAGTTGACGGCGACGAACGGCGCATCCTGGCGCGCGCCGTGTGTGTGTATGGCGCGGGCGACGAGTTCTTTGCCCGTGCCGCTCTCGCCCGTGATGAGGACGGCGGCGGAGGCGTCGGAGACGCGCGCGATCATCTTATAAACTTCGAGCATCGCAGGGGTGCGCCCGATGATGCCGGACGTGCGCTCGCCGTCTTCGGCCGGGGGGAGCGCGGTCGCTTTCGCCCGCGCTCCCAGCGCACGGCGCACCGTAGCGACCAACTCGTCAATGTCGAAGGGCTTACTTATGTAATCGAACGCGCCTTCTTTAACGGCGCGGATGGCCGTCTCGATTGAGCCGAAGGCGGTCATCAGGACGACCGGCGTCGCCGGGTGCTCGCGCCGCGCGCGCTCTAAGAGCGAGAGTCCGTCGAGCCGCGTCTTCATGCGGATGTCGCTGAGGAGTACGTCGGGCCGCCGTTCGGCCATCGCTGAGAGGGCCGCTTCGCCGCCCTGCCGCGAGTCGGCCTCGAAGCCTTCGCGCGCGAAGACCTCGCACAACAACTCGCACGTGACCGTGTCGTCGTCCACGATCAGGATGCGCGGGAGTTTACGTGGCATCCGCCTTCACCTCCGTCTCGTCCAACGCCCCGACGGGCACGGCCTCGTCGGCGAGCGTGAGCGTGAGCCGAAACTCGACGCCGGGCTGCGGCCCGCCGCGGCATTCGATCTGCCCGCCGTGTTCGAGCATGATCTGGCGCGCGATGGCAAGCCCCAGGCCGCTCCCCGTCGGTTTGGTCGTCCACATCGGCTCGAAAATCTGCTCGACCATGTCCGGGGCAATCCCCGTTCCCGAATCGCGGAACGAAACCTCTGCCGCGCCCTCGCCGCGCACCAGCCGCGTGGAAATCTCCAGCCGCCCGCCGCCGGGCATCGCGTCGACGCTGTTGTTGACGAGGTTGAGAAAGACCTGGCGCAGGCTGTCGTGGTCGGCCAGGACGCGCGGCAATTCTTCATCGAGCGCGACCGACACCTCAATCCGCTGTGATTCGAGTGTGGGCGCGACGAGCCGCAGCATCTCGCCGACCAGCGCGTTGAGATCGAGGGGACGGAGCGCGGCCCTTTTGCGGTGCGTCCGCTCGAGCAGACTCTGCACCGTCCGGACGATGGAGGCGAGCTGGGCACTGATGATCTGGACGCGGCGCTGCGTGTCGTCCGCCTCCGGGTGGCTGCGGGCGAGCAGTTGCAGGTGGCCCGAGATGGCGTTGAGCGGGGTGCCTATCTCGTGCGCCAGTTCGGCGGCCACCTGGCCGACGGCCGCCAGCCGTTCGGAATACGCGAGACGCTGCTGGGTCTCGAACAGAGCCTTGTTGGCCGCGCGCAGCTCGCCCGTCGCCACCTCCACCTTGCTGAGCAGCTCGTCGTTGAACCCGCTGATGCGTTGCAGCAGTCCCTCACGCTCGCGGTCGCGCTCGCCGAGGTCGTCCATCAGTTGATTGAACCCGCGCGCGATGTCGCCGAGCTCGTCGTCGCGCCGGACGGCGGCGCGCATCTGAAGCTGGCCGCTGCGCGCACGCGTCATCGCTTGGACGATGTCTCTCGAAGGGCGGCGGAAGAAATAGATGAAGAGCAGGTAGAGCAGGAGGACGGAGGCCGCGACCGTCCCGATGAGAGCCAAGTAATACTCGCGCAGCAGGTTGCTCACTAGGCCGCGGCGCGAACCCCTGAGCACGAGGACGCTGATCACGCCGCTGTGCCGCTGGTTCTTGATGGCGGCGGTGATGAGCCAGCAAAGGCCGCCGCCGCACGCGACCTCGCGCGAACTCACGCCGGGCAGCGGCTGGCTCGCGTCGCCCGCGCTCGCTTCGAGCGCCGAGAGTCGCTGAGCGTCCTGTGCGTTGGTGGCGATGAGGCGGTGGCCGTCCGCGCCCGTCTCGTAAACATCTATCTGCTTGAAGTCGGGGCGCGAGGCGGAGACGAGTTGAATCTCCTGCTGCAAGTCTTCGAGGTCTGAGAAGTAGTCGTAAGCCGAAGTGCGGCCGGCGAGGGCCAGCGTCTGGCTGATGGCGCTGTCGTAGTGGTCGCGTTCGATGAGCGTGCGCACGGTCACGCGGTGCAGGTAGAACGAAGTGAGGATGATCGCCGTCATCGAGCCGGCGACGACGAGGAGAATCCTCCGTTGCAGATTAAGCCTGAAACGCATAGCCCCTCACGCCGCAGAAAGGGGGCAGACGGCAGGTGCAGGAGGTGGGGAAGACGCGACCGGCTTTCGCCAGCCTCCTGCCGTCTGCCCCTGCCTCCTGTCCCTGCTCCTGCCCATGCCGTCTGCCTCCTCGCCTTCTCTGGCACGGCAATTCCTACGCCACAGTCGTACAAATGAGCGAACACCTCGGACACATCAGTCGGCGAAAGCTTACCAGACTTATCGGCTGCCTGATACTTTTCGGCCTCTCGGCTGCGCCGCGCGCGAAGGCGCAAACGCCGACGGCACAGACGGGCGCGGGCGGCTGCGCCGCCGAGTCCGTCCCCGCGATTTATCAGCGCGTGTCGCCTTCAGTCGTCTTTATCTCGGCCATCTCCATCAACCCTTACAAGGTGAACGACCGGGTCGAACACGTCGTCGGCTCCGGCTTCATCGTTGACCCTTCGGGTCTCATCGTGACCAACTCTCACGTCGCTTTCGGGCGGCAACTGCTCGTCGTGACGCTGGACGACGGGACGGCCGTGCCGGCGCAGCTCGTCGGGGCCGACCCCATCTTCGACATCGCGGTGCTTCGCATCCCCGGCGAGAAACTCCCCAGCGTAGCGCTGGGCGACTCCGACGGCGTGCGCGTCGGCGAGGAGGTCCTGGCTATCGGCAATCCTTTGGGCCTCGACCAGAGTCTGACGCGGGGCGTCGTCTCGGCGATTAACAGGATTCTGCCGGAGACCTTCTTCAGCCTCCAAGAGCCGCTCATCCAGATGGACACGCCGGTCAACCCCGGAAACTCCGGCGGGCCGCTCCTGAACCGCTGCGGCGAGGTCGTCGGCATCACGACGAGCATGATGCCCAACGCCTCCAACATCGGCTTCTCAGTCCCCATCAACCTTGCGAAATCATTGCTGCCCGTGCTCATCGCGCAGGGACACATCGCCCGCCCGTGGCTCGGCTTTCACGGACAGTTCGTCGCGCCGGAGCTGCAAGTCCTTCTGCGCATCCCCCTCGTCGAGGGCTTCATGGTCGAAGTCATAGAGCCGGGCAGCCCCGCGGAGAAGGCCGGCCTGCGCGGCGGGCAGTTGGAGATGACGATTGCCGGGCGCGACTTCCTCATCGGCGGCGACATCATCACTAAGATCAACGGCACGCCAGTCGGCAGCGAGTCGGCGGAGATGATCGAAATATTACGACGACTCAAAGTCGGGTCGGCCGTTGACCTGACCGTCTTCCGGGATGGGAAATATCTGGACGTGAGCTACGTCCTGCCGGAGCGACCACTGCTGCCGGGCGACATCCCCGACGGGCATTTAGCCGCGCCCATCGAGCGGCGTGACGGGGCGAAAGCTGTGCCGCGCCGCCCCGTGTTTAGGCTCTAGCCGGCTCAGTCAGAGCAGAAGGCGGCGGCCGCCGCGGCCGTGTCGTAGAAGGAGCGGAAGCGCGCGATCCGCGCGTGGCTGAAAGTGAAGACGTGCACCCAAGGGGTGCTGATGGTTTGCCCGCTAGCTCTCACGCGGCTCCGCAATTCCCCGATGGCGACCACCTTATCCCCTTCGGCGATGAATTCGAGCGGCTCAAACTTCTGCACGTCCTCGACGCCTTTGAGCGCCACGAAAAATTGGCCGAGCTGTTGGCGGCCGCGCCGCAGGCCCGCCGTCGGGATGAGTTCGGGCGGCCCCAGAGTGAACCACTCCACGTTCTCGGCGACGGCATTCAGCATGGCGGTGAGGTCGCCGCGCCTGAAGGCCGCGTAAAACATCTTGATGATGTGGAGGTTCACTTCCTCAATCATGCTTTGAACACTTCCCCGAACTCGAACGCTAAAATGGGATGCGATAACTGCCCTGCTTTTCTCCTGCGGGCCGGCCTTGAGCAACCTCGATGCCAGCCTCTCTGCATACCGGCAGGCTCTAGCTCTTAAAGGCTTGACGGTCGGGCGGCGGCGAGGGCCGAGTGTGGCTCTTTTACTCACGCGGGAAAGAAAGCCACACAACCAGACGCAGCGGCCCGGATAAAGCCAATCCTCTCGAACCAATTACGGCGGGAATCTTCTACTCCGCCTGATATCCGGTCACCTTACTTCGATGGCTTGGGCTGCTACTGGAAAACCAATCAACGTTCGGACTGGTTCATCCTCAAATCTTTCCCGCGCCGTCCGCCGCCCACACTCTCCTGTGGCACGGCGATTTCAGCGCGCGAACCGCGCAAGAACGTAGCGAGCATTTCCGGCAAAGGACATTGAGGAAGGGCAGAGTTGGATGAGTAACGAGATGTCGGGAAAAACCACGCGTGTCGCACCCGACCCAACGCACGGGCACACGCTCACCGCGGGGGGAGAAGCTGATTGTCGGAGGGGCGAGGCCGTCTGCCGTCGCGCCGCGCGCTGCGCGCGCTTCGTCCTGCTCGCCTCGGTTTTAACTCTTCTTTGCGCCGCGCACGGCCTCTTCGTCGTCGCGGTCAGGGCGCAGACGCCGGTCGCCACCCCGACGCCCGCACGCCAGCAGACGCGCCCGCCGGGCGGCGAGCAGAACCAGCCCGCGCCGCCGGAGGCGCGGCCCGCGCCGCAGAATCCATCCGCACCGCCGGGCGCAAGCAGCCTCCCGCCGCCGCAGATGCCTCCCGGCGCAGACGAGTCTCAGCAGGCCGGGCCGCCCGCACCGGCTCAGATGCCGGCCACCGACAGACTACTTAATGAACTCAAACAAGACCCTTCGATGCACTCAGACGATGTGCGACCGACGCCGCCCGTGCCGAACTATACGCGTGTCGGCGTTGAGGGCGACGATGTGTTGGTGCTCTCCCTGAACGAGGCGATCCGGCGCGCGCTGGAGAACAACAGCGACATCGAGGTCGCGCGCGGCGACGTGCGCGTCGCCGAGGGAACGTTGCGCTCGCTCGAAGGCGTCTACGACCCAGTCTTCACCTTCAACCCGCAGTTCACAAGCTCGGTCACGCCGACCACAAGCTCCATCGGCGGCGCGGGCAGCAACGGCATAGTCACCCAGAACAGCCAGCAGTTCGACTCGACCGTGACGAAGCAGTTCGCCACGGGCGGCGGGAACTATCAGTTTTTCTTCAACAACCTGCGCCAGTCAACCAGCTCGACCCTCTCGCGCCTCAACCCTTTCTATTCCGCGAGCCTCGGCGTCACCTTCACCCAGCCGCTCTGGCGCAACCGCTCGATTGACACGTACCGGCACGCCATACGCGTGCAGCGCAAGAAGCTCGGACAGACGGACGCGGAGTTCCGGCTGCGCACCACGCAGATCATTGATCAGGTGCAGCACGCCTACTGGGAACTGGGCTTCGCCCTGCACGCGCGGCAGGTGGCCGTAGATAGCCTGAACCTCGCGCGCGAGCAGTTCCGCGTCACCGAACAGGGCGTCGCCGCCGGGACGACTGCGCCGCTCGGTCGCGCGGAAGTGGACACGGAGATTGCCAACCGCGAGGCAGACCTCCTGGCCGCCACGAAAAACGTCACGCTGGCCGAAGACACTTTCAAGCAGCTCGTCCTGCGCGACCCTTCCGCGCCGGAATGGCGCGCGTCAATCATGCCGACCGACGAGCCTTCGTTCGACCTGACGCCCGCCGACCTCGACGAGGCGCTCAAGGAGGCGCGCGATAACCGGCCAGAACTTCGCAACCTCCGCCTGCAAGAAGAGATCAACCAGATAGACCTCCAATTCGCGAGCAACCAGACGCGCCCGCGCGTGGACATCGTCTCCACCGTCTCGACCACGGGACTGGCCGGCAGCGCCGTCTCCACGACGCCGACGGATATCACGACGGGCCTCTCCGGCAGCACACTCGTTAACGGCCAGGTACCGCTCATAACAGGCGACCCCGCGTCGAGCGCCAACGCATTCCTCCTCTCGCAGATTAATCAACTGCGCGCGTCGCAGGGACTCCCGGCGGCGCAGGTGCCGCTCATCACGCCCGCGCAGGTGAACCCGAACCTCGTCGGCGGCTACGGCCAGACGCTGCGCAACCTCTCCACCCTCGGCACGCGCAACATCATCGCTGGCGTGACGATTGAGTTTCCGCTGCGCAACCGCGCGGCGGAAGGCAACCTCGCCGTGGCGCGCGCGCAGCGCGACCAGTTGGTCGCTAGCCTGCATTCACAGGAGCAGGCCGTGGAACTCGACGTGCGCAACACCGTGCAGACCCTTGAGACGGCCCGCCAGACGGTTCTCACGACGCGCCAGGCGAGCCGGAGCGCGGAGCTTCAACTGGCCGGCGAGCTACAGCTCTTCCGCGCCGGCCAGTCAACGACCTTCCTCGTCTTCCAGCGGGAGAACACGCTCGCCACGGCCCGCAACGCCGAGCTGCGCGCCGAGGCGGATTACAACAACGCGCTCGCGGACTTGCAGCGCGCGACGGGGACGACCATCACCGCCAATAACGTCGTCATCGAGACGCCGGCAGGGCCGTGAGTCGGTCGGTGTGACGCGCCGACCAGCGGTCGGAGTTGACGGCGCGTTGACGTGGGCGGGCGGGGCACGTGGTTGAGCTTCTCGGATAGAAAGCGAGTGTCTGATGAGTGTTGATGTCGAAGAAGAGCCGGTATATGAGCCGGTAGAAGGGCCGCGGGAGGAAGAGCCGCAGCCCGGAAATGTTGAAGCCTGGCCGCGAAGAGGTAAGGTCGAGCCGCGCCGCGGGAGAAGAGTTACGGTGCGTCTGGCGCAGGCCGCCGGCCTCGTCGGCTTAATCCTGCTGCTGGGCTTGACGTGGCGCTTCCTGGGCGGCAGGCAGGAGGAAGCGGCGAACAGAAACCGCGGTCAGGCCGCGGCCGTCGAGATCGCCTCGGCCACGCAGAGGGACGTGCCCGTCCAGATCAAAGGCATCGGCAACGTCGAGGCGCTCTCGACCATCTCCGTGAGGTCGCAGATAGAGGGCGCGCTCCAGAGCGTCTTCTTCACGCCCGGCCAGGAGGTGAAAAAAGGAGACCTCTTATTCAGGATAGACCCGCGACCGCTGCAAGCCTCGCTCAACGCGGAGGAGTCGAACCTGATTAAGGCAGAGGCGGCGGTGAAACAGGCGCAGGCCGTCGTCGCCAAAGATCAGGCCACGGCCACGAACTCAAAGGTTTACGCCGAGCGCGAGGCGAGGCTTCTGGAGTCCGGCGTCATCGCGCGCCAAGATTACGACAACGCCGCCTCGAAGGCACAGGCGGACGAGGCCGTGGTGAAGGCCGACCAAGAGGCGGTTGATAACTTGCAGGCCGCGGTCAAGGCCCAGCAGGCCGTCGTCGCCAACGCCAAAGTACAGTTGAGCTACACGGACATACGCTCCCCCATCGCCGGCAAGACCGGCGACCTCGCGGTGACGGCCGGCAACCTCGTCCAACCCAACGGCGCGACCCCTCTGGTGACGATCACGCAGACGACGCCCATCTACGTGACGTTCTCCGTCCCGGAGCAGGAGCTTGAGCAGATCAGGAAGGCTCAAGGGGCCGAAGGCTTCGGCGTCCAGGCGTTCCCGTCTGACGGCAACGGCGGCCCCGCGACGGGCAAACTGTCTCTGGTCGATAACACGGTTGACCCCACGACGGGGACGATCAAATTAAAAGCCACTTTCGCGAACACAGACCGCAGACTCTTTCCGGGCCAGTTCGTCAACGTCGTCCTCACGCTCGGCATCCAGCGAAACGCCACGGTGGTTCCCTCGCAGGCCGTGCAGATCGGCCAGGATCAGCAGTTCGTCTACGTCGTCAAGCCCGACATGACGGTCGAAGTCCGCCCCGTCAAGACCGGCGACGCGATAGACAACATGACAGTCATCGCTGAAGGTTTGAACCCCGGCGAGCAGGTCATCACCGACGGACAACTTGCGCTCGTGCCCGGCGCAAAGGTGCAGCCCAGGTCGGGCGGCGGAGGCGCGGGACAGGGCCGCAGCGCGGGCGGTCAGGGCAACCGTGGCGGCCGAGGCAATCAGGGTGGTCAGGGCGGTGGTCAGGCAGGCGGCGGTCGTGGCGGCCAGGGCGGAGCGAACGTTCAGGGC
>JALZHC010000540.1 GCA_030914105.1 Acidobacteriota bacterium | reverse complement strand
CGCCTGCGATGATGAAAGACGATGAAGAGTCCGGCCAACCCGTTCAAAAGCATCAGCGAGTTGGTCACGACGAAGACCCAGTTGTGAACGAGCCAGCTATAGAGCGTGAAGCCCGAAGAGGCGGCCATCTGACCGATGAAAAGCCATTTCGAGACGCCCTCGCTCGTGCCCTCATGCCACTGCTTGTGAACCTGCCTGGCGATGGTCAACACGAGGATGAAAGAGCTGGCCCAGCCGATTGCTTCCGTCAAGGATTCTTCCCCCCCATGATCGGCAGAACACAGAACTCAGAACACAGAATAAAAGCGGTGTGCGGCCTGTTCATTCTGAGTTCTGAGTTCTGAGTTCCCTCTATCATTTCATCTCTTTATCAGTCGCTCCACGGTTGCGAGAAAGCTCACGGGGTCAATCGGCTTCGGCTCGTAAGCGGTTGCGCCCTGCGCGAGCGAGAAGGTCGCGTGCCCGCTGCCGAAGCCCGTCGTCACCAGTATCGGCGTCTCGGCGATCTCCGGCGTGTCGCGCACGCGGCGCACCAGGTAAACGCCGTCCGCCGAAGGCATACTGATGTCCGTGACGATCAGGTCGGCGCGCTCGCGAACGGCTGCGCCGTAGCCTTCGACCCCGTCCGCCGCCGTGACGACCGTGTAACCTTTACGCTCAAGCGTGAGGCGCATCAGCTCGCGCGCCACGTCGTCATCCTCTATGACCAGGATTTTTTTCTCCTCACTCATTGGCCGCCTCGCGCTCACATAACTCCCTGAGAAGGCGGAAGCTGTAGATGCCCGTCTGATGGCCGTCGCTCCAACGGAAGTTGAGCGCGTAACGACCGACAATCGCGATGTCGTCAATCGAAAGCTGTTCGGAGACGGATTCGGGCGCGAGCACGCGCTGGCCCGTCCACTCGTTGACGCACTGCGCGCAGGGGCAGGCGCGGCGCAGCTCCGGCGCGGTGAAGCGGCACTCGCGCCCGTCGGCCCAGGTGATGCGGAGGCCCGCCTCGCCCTCCTGCATGATCTCGCGGGGCTCGACGGAAGGCCCGCGCCTCTCCATCACGTCACTCATGCCGGCGCGCGGCCTCTTCGACGGCTCGCGCCGTGACGTCGAAGTGCGAGGCCGACCAGACGGCCTGGCCGTTGCGTAGGACGAGGGCTTGCGGCGTCTCGTGCTGGACGCCCGTGCGCGACTCGACCTCGCGCGAGAGGTCTCGGCTCTTCTGCACGACGACGACTGAGACCGGCGCTTTGACCTCCTGCATCTGCCTGTAGGCGCGCGCGCTGATCGGGCAGGAGTTGCTGTGCTTGAAGAGCAGCACCGGCCCTTCGTGCGAGCGCGCCAGCAGCTCTTCGAGCGCCGCGGCGTCTTCAACCTGGCTGAAGTTCGTCCCCATCGTATCCGCCCCTGTTCGACTCCGAAGTGTGACGCGAAACCTTTGCGGCGATGATAGCCCTCAATGAAAGCAAAAGTAAAAAGGCAAGCCGCCTTCAGCGGAAGTAAAAAGGCAGAAGGCAGAAGTGCGGACGCGCCGCGCGCGAAGAATCAACTTCAGTATTCGCGCCTGCTCTCTTCCTCTGTTGCCTTTTGCCTTTTTACTTTTGCCTTCGCGCTAGCGCCAGTCGCCGACGAGCGCGAAGGGTGCCCAGTAGAAGGGCGCGCTGTAGCGTTTGCCGGCGATCATGGAGAGGCGTGCGGCGCGGAGCGCGTTGGAGGGTTGCTGCTGCTGCGCGCCGCCGAGGAGGTTCTGGTAGAAGTCGGCCATGAGGTCTGCCGTCGACTTGTCGGCGACAGACCAGAGGCTCACGCCGACGGTCGGCGCACCCGCGTACATGAAGGCGCGCGCCAGGCCGATGATGCCCTCGCCGCGCGCCTCGCGCCCCAGGCCCGTCTCGCAGGCCGAGAGCATGACGAGCGGCGAGCCTAAGCGGAGGTTAAAAACTTCGTCCGTGCGCAGGAAGCCGTCCGTGCCCTCGCGGTTGCCGACGAGCGAGAGCACGACGCCCGTGAACTGCGGGCGCTGCGTGTTCAGAAGCCCGTGCGTGGCGAAGTGCAGGACGCCGTACTGCCGCAGGTCTCGCTCCTCGACGTTCGACTCGCTGGCTTCGAGGTCGAGCCACACGTCCGCCCTGCGCCCGGAAGCGCCCGCGAGCTTCGCGATCTGCTGCGCCTCTGTGCGCGTGCCCGCCAGCCGGACGAGCACGCCGCGCTGCGCGCCCGGCGCGGCAGGCGCGCCCGACGGTTCGGCTTCAGAAACGTCGGCGAGCGCGCTCTCGAAGCTCAGTCCGCGCACGCCGGAGCCTTCCGCCTCCTGCCCGTCGGCCTTCGCGCCGCGCGCGCGCTGGTCGGTCGGACTGAAGACCGGGTCAGCGACGACGAGCATGCCGCCCGCTCGAACGTCGCCCGTGCGCTGCTGCCTGATGGCCGCGACCACGGAGGCCGAGGGCGCAAACAGCACGTCGTTTGTCTTGATGAGATAAGGGAGCGTCGAGAAGTCCGCGCCCGCGGGCGGCGGCGCGGTGACGAGCGCGTGGAAGGGTATGTAAGCGAGCGCGCCGTCGGCGACGACGAGCAGCCGGCTCTGTTTGAAGAGCGGCGCGGCAGGCTCGACCGCCGTCTTGTAGAGCGCGAGCGCGACCGAGGCATAGGCGCTCACGGCTGCCGGGTCTGCCGCCGCGCCGCTGCTCAAGGTGAGTCCGCGCTGCGGGTCTGTGCCCGGAGAGACCAGCTCGGTCAGCGAGCGTCGCAGGGAGGCGGGGATGATCTGCCGTCGGAAGGCGGCGGCCTGCCGCTCGATCTCCGCGCGACCGGGCAGGCGCGAGAGCGTCAGGCCCGCGCGCGTGACGGCGAAGAGATACGAGCGCTCTTCGCCGAGCGTGTATTCCAAGAGCGCCGTGTCGTCTCCGAGAACCTGTCGGCGAATTTCGTCGAGCGTGAGCGGCTTCGGCGCGGTCAGCGTCGCGTAGCGCGGGCTGGCCGTGCGAATCTCGTTCTCGATGCTGTCATAGTCCATCTGGAGCTGGTCGAGTTCGGCCTGTAGCTCTTCGAGCGACTTCTTCGGCTGCTCGCCGCCCATGTTCACGCCCGTCAACACGGCTGCGATCTCCTGCTGTCGCTGCTGGTTCTCGCGCTTGCGCCTGAGGAGTTCCGCGGGGACGCCTTCGGTTATCTCCGCGCCGCCCTCGCTGAGCATGTCGAGGAGCGAGCGAGCGCGCCCGCGCTCGACGACGCTCAAAGCTTCCGCCGCGTATGCGAGCGCCTGACCTTCGAGCGGCTGCGTCGTCGCGGGCGAGTTCGACGTGCCCGGCGCGGCACTCGAAAGGCCGGCGAGCGCCATCTCGGCGAGAGCGCCCGAAGCCTCTTTGTAAACGTCCTCGGTCGTGGCGAGGAATGAAGTGCGCGCCTCGTCCGCGCGCAGGCTGCCGGCGCGGACGGCCTCGATGGTGTCGAGCGCCTGCCGATATGACGAGAGCGAGTCCTCGCGCAGCTTCGACGCCTTCTTCGCGTCCTTCTCAAACGCCGCCTGATACCAGAGGCTCTTGCCGGTGCCGCGCTCGGCGGGCCACATCAGGTCGAGCCGGTTGTCTTCGCGCGCTCCGCGGGCCGCGGCGTCGTAGAACTTCGCGGCCTCCGCGTACTGGCCCTGACGGAAGGCCACGTCGCCGAGGCTCGTGCGCGCGGCGGTGCGGTAGCGGCGGGTCTGGCCGAGCTTGCCGACGAGCGGCAGACCCGTAACGGTCGCGTCGAGCACGTTCTGGAAATGTTTCTTCGCCGCGTCG
>JALZHC010000539.1 GCA_030914105.1 Acidobacteriota bacterium | reverse complement strand
GTTGACGCCCGCCGCAGGCTCGATGACGTAAGGGTAGTAGCGCTCCTTCGACGCCTCGTCGAAGTAGGAGAGGTCTTCCGTCGAGTCGGGGTTGAGGCGTTTGCCTTCCGCGTCTTCGGGCTTCTTCGAGTGGGCCTTGAGGTCGAAGTCCGTTCGGTTGGCGATGCCCATCAGCTCGTCCCACTGCCGCTCCTCGTCCTCGCGTTCGGGGAAGAACCGGTAGTGGATGTCCACGGTGCGCTTGGCGTAGTGCGCCAGCTCCTCCTTCGGCTGCTCGTAAAAGCGAAGGTTTTCGGGGCTGATGCCGAGCTGTCTGAACCAGTCGAAGCAGTAGTCAATCCACTCCTGATGCACGCGCTCGTCCTCGCCGGGGCGGACGAAGTATTCCATCTCCATCTGCTCGAACTCGCGCGTGCGGAAGATGAAGTTGCCGGGCGTGACCTCGTTGCGGAACGACTTGCCGATCTGCGCGATGCCGAAAGGAATCTTCCGCCGCATGGTCGTCTGCACGTTCAGGAAGTTGATGAAGATGCCCTGCGCCGTTTCGGGCCGAAGATAAGCGAGCGCCGTCGGGTCGTCTTCTTCCGCCGCCGCACCGATGGTCGTGCGGAACATGAGGTTGAACGCGCGCGGCTCGGTCAGGTCGGTCGAGCCGCAGTTCGGGCATTTATATTTGAATTTAGATTCACCGGGAGAAATACCTGATGCCGGGCGTTCATACTCAAGCTTGTCGGCACGCAGGCGGCTCTTGCACTCGCGACAGTCAACGAGAGGATCGCTGAACGTGGCCTCGTGCCCCGAATACTTCCAGACCGCGCGGTTGAGGATGATGCTTGAGTCAATCCCCTCCATGTCGTCGCGCTCGTGAACCATCCAGCGCCACCAGGCCCGCTTGACGTTGTTGCAGAGTTCCGTGCCGAGCGGGCCGTAGTCCCACGCGCTGCCGAGGCCGCCGTAGATTTCGGATGAGGGGAAGACGAACCCGCGCCGCTTCGAGAGCGACACGATGGTCTCAATGTTCGGTGCTGCCACTTTTCTCTCCGTAAATCGTGAATCGTCAATCGTGAATAGTTTTGTCTGCCTGCCGGCCCTTCGGTTTAGCGTCCAAGCCGGGCCTCGCCCCACGGCTATTCACGATTTACCATTGACGATTTACGAGGATAGCAGCCGCGCGCCGAAAATGAAAAGAAGGGAGCGCCCCGGCAGTGACCGGGGCCGCTCCCCACTTTTTGCTGCTGACCAACCGAAGCGCCGCGGCTACTTCTGCGCCGGGGCAGAGACGTTGATGTCCACCTTGTGCGTGCTGTTGCCGCCGAAGAACAGCCCACTGCGCCAGGCGAAGAGGGCGGCGATGACCACGATCAGAAAGATCACAAGGATCGCCACCACGCCGGTGTTGCTTGAGCTTTCACTGTCTGCCATGTACTCGAATCCTCCTTCTCTAGCTCGGGCCGCCCGACTGCGGCACCGCAAATTCCGAACATCCTAAAGCCTTCACATCACAAAAAAGAGCAGCCCGCCGCTGCCCACGTTTGATTACAGTACGCGGACGAGCGCTCTTACAGGGGTTAATGAAAAAGGCGTGCCACAGGAGATTTCGGAATGTGGATTTCGGATTGCGGATTGATTGAGGATTGGTTCATTGATTCATCGGCTCATTGATTCATTGGCTCATTCAGCAATTGAATCAATGAACCAATGAATCAATCCTTTCATTCCGCCGCTCCGAAATCGAAAGCGCCGCGCTTCCCTTTCGAGAAGCGCGGCGCTCGGAGAGTTTCGTTCGGGCGTCGTGTGTGGCTCAGTCGTCGTGCGTGCGGCGCGCAGGTTGCGGCGCTGACGTAGGCGTCGGGCGCGGCGGCTCTGCGCCCTGCGGGACGAGCCACAACTCGAAGGCGTTCGTGTCTCGGTAGCCTCCGTTGACGAAGACGAGTCGGTCGCGGCTGATGCCGCGCGTCGTCGTCAGGTAATCAATCGCGCGCTTGCCCATGCGCTCGGCCTCGCCGGGGCGGCTGCGTCGGCCCGCGTAGGCGATGATGTAGCCTTGCGAGCCGGGGCTGTTCTGAAGCTCGATGGCCATCTGGTCGAGCCGCGCCTTGTCGTCGTCAAACGCGATGGACGGGAACTCGTCGAAGCGCTTGGGCGGGGAGAGCTGCGGCAGCGCGTTGATGCCTGTGGCGGCCTGCGCGGTCTGCCGGCAGTTGCGGTCGCCTGAGCCGTCGTCAACGACGAGGATGGCGGTGACGCGCCGACCGTTGAGGCCCGAAGAGTCCACGGTGATGGTCGGCGTGCCCGCGCCGGAGAGTATGCGCGCGGCGGGCGGGCTGACCGTCCAGGTGTAGTTGAGAGCAGACTGTCCGGGGTAGCCCACGTCTGCCGCGAACGTGATCACGTCGCCGTCGTTGACCGCCGAGGGGGCCGTGACGTTGACCGGATACGGGCAGGGCGAGGCGGGCATTTCGGGGACGGTGATGGTGCGCGGGCGGTAGTTGAGCGCGATGCAGTTCTTGCGTCCCGCGACGATGTTGAAGGCCTGCGACCAGCGCGTATTGTTCGGGAAGAGTATCTCGACGGTGTGCGTGCCGGGGTCGAGTTCGATGGCGCGCACATAGTCGGTCGTCTCGCCGGCGGGCCTGCCGTCAATGGTGATGGGGTAGCCGCCGGGGTTCGTGGAGACCTCGATGCGACC
The DNA here is from genome assembly GCA_030914105.1 of Acidobacteriota bacterium. Classification (GTDB taxonomy): domain Bacteria; phylum Acidobacteriota; class Blastocatellia; order Pyrinomonadales; family Pyrinomonadaceae; genus QHXN01. Next base: position 1,082 of record JALZHC010000539.1, on the reverse strand, counting down.
CGTGGTCGGCTGCGGCTGGTTCTTCTTGTTCTTCTGCTTGGCCCGCGCCTCGGACGTGACGAGCGAGGTGCAGGCGAGGAGCAGGAGGAGCGCGACGGCGGCCAGCGCGTGCGCGGAAGAGTCTTTCGGGCTTACGGGTCTGTGCATGAGTATTAGACCTCCTCCGTCGTGGCCGTCAGGGTTTCTTCCGAAGTCCTGGCGCGGCGGCGGCGCGCGCCCGCGCCGAGCGCCAGCAGGCCGGAGCCGAAGAGCAGCAGCGTCATCGGTTCGGGAACCGGGGTCTCCGGCGTGCACCCGGTGATGCAGCCCTCCTGCGGCGGCTTCTTATTGGTTGTGCAGATGCCGGTCAAGCAGACAGCCGGGATGCCGAGCAGAGGCCACCAGGGGAAGCCGCCTTTCGGAATCGCCACGCGCGGAATCTCGCCGCAGTCGCAGACCGTGCCGGTCACGTCGCCGAGGTCAACCGTCTGCACCTGGCCCGCGCCGCTCTGCGAGAGCGTCGGGTCGGGCGTGGCGGGCGTCTGCGTGCCGCTCTGCTGCTGCGGCTGAGCGCCGGAGTTGCCGCTTTGCTGTTGGGAGGGGGTGTTGCCGGACTGGGTCGCCGTGCCGCTCTGGGGCGCGGAGCCTGTGTTCTGCGCGATGGTGCGCAGACGCACCTCGCTGGCCGGACGCAACTGCCCGCTGGCGCCGACCGTCTGCAACACGTCCGCGAAGGTGATCGTGGCCGCGCGGGCGGGCGCGGCCAGGCCGACTAGTACGGCCAACATCAGTGAGATGGTGCGGACTGCTTGACGCCTCATCGCGGGGTCGTCCTCCTTGAATCCCTCCGGTCGAAACTGACTTCGCTAACCGGCGTCGGAAACTTTTCAAGCGCTTGCGGAGACGGCGCGGCGGCCCCCGAACCTCTCGGCCCCTGCGGTTTTCGGTCAGGTCGTCAATCCTTCCGAAACGTCCGCCGGGAGTCCGAGACCCGGAGCCTCCGGCCCTTGCCGCCCTACTGTCAACAGCCGAAAAATGCTTGCGGTGAAAACCTCTTCCGGTTTCCCGTACTGAGAAGAGACGCTGAATAGCCTGTAAGTTCC